>CANHDN010000137.1 GCA_947459415.1 Bacteroidota bacterium | reverse complement strand
TAAATTAGAAAACAAAAGGATTTTTTTAAGAAAAAATGCCCCTCGGTAAAAATTTTACTTTTCTACGCGCATGCTCAGGTCAATACTTTTGGCAGAATGCGTAAGTGCACCCACCGAGATAAAATCTACTCCGCTGGCAGCATAGGCTTGAATATTTTCTAAGGTGATACCGCCACTTGCCTCTGTCTCAAATTTTTTATTAATGAGATGAACAGCCTCTTTTAATAATTCGGGAGTAAAATTGTCTAACATAATGCGATCAATTTTGCCGTACTGTAATACCTCTTTTACTTCTTCCAGATTTCTAGTTTCTATTTCAATAGGCAGTTTTAATCCTTTAAACTGCAGATATTGATGAGTTTTTTCAATAGCTTGAGCAATTCCACCAGCAAAATCTATGTGATTATCTTTAAGCATAATCATATCATACAAGCCCAATCTGTGATTTTTGCATCCGCCTAATTGTACCGCCCATTTTTCTAGTAATCGCATGCCTGGAGTAGTTTTTCGGGTATCCAATACAATCGTATGATAGTCTTTTAGTAAATGACTAATCACATAACTTTGGGTAGCAATTCCGCTCAATCGCTGCAAAAAATTGAGTACCAATCTTTCGGCTGTTAAAATACTAATGTCTGAACCTGTAATTCCAAAAACACGATCACCTGGTTCAATCAGATCTCCATCCTGCTTTAAAGGAATAAAATGCAAGTTTGGATCAATCCGTTTAAAGATATAAGCAGCTAATTCTATACCCGCTAGTTTTCCTTCTTGTTTGGCGATGCAATAAGCTTTACCCATTTTATCTGATTGGATGCAGGCGAGTGAACTGTGGTCGCCGCTACCTACATCTTCTCTTATTGCTATTTCTATGAGTTCTTTTATGTCTTTATGTTGGAGAAGTTCCATCTTATGAGTTGCTGCTATTTATTAAACTTTCTAAGTTAAAGTTTAGGTTTTTGTGGGTAATAAAATGAATGGTTGTTTGTATGTCTGTATGCAAATACCTGTCATTGCCTAATCTTGGAACCAATTTGCGGTATTCCTTCAATGTTTCCTCTATTAAAGAAGCACTTTTTAAAGGTCTTCTATATTCTAATGCCTGTGTGGCATTCATATATTCTATTGCCAATACGGTTTCAATATTTTTACAAACTTTTAATAGTTTGGTGGCTGCATTTGCGCCCATACTTACATGGTCTTCTTGACCATTGCTGCTAACAATACTGTCTACACTGGCCGGACTACAAAGTTGTTTGTTTTGGCTCACAATACTGGCAGCTGTATATTGTGGAATCATAAATCCAGAATTTAAGCCCGGATTATCAGTTAAAAAGGCTGGTAATTCCCTGCTTCCAGAAATAAGTTGATAGGTTCTGCGTTCAGAAATATTTCCAAGTTCAGACAAGGCAATTGCCCAAAAATCAAATGCCAATGCCAATGGTTGTCCGTGAAAATTTCCACCCGAAATGATAAGGTCTAAGGCTGGGAAAATATTTGGATTATCTGTCACTGAATTTATTTCCATGCTCATTACCTTGTGGAAATACGAGAATGCATCTAAAGTTGCTCCATGCACTTGAGGGATACATCTAAACGAATAGGGATCTTGAACCTGCTTTTTAGCTTTCAAAATAATTTCACTATCTGCTAAGATTTCCCTAATCAGTCTTGCCGAAGTGGTTTGACCGGTAAAAGGCCTAATTTGATGTAAGGCTGGGTGAAATGGTTCCAATCTACCATCGAAAGCATCTAATGAATTAGCAGCTATAAAGTGACTCCACTGTATAATTTGGTAAGACTTAATCCATACATAGGCTCCAATAGCAGCCATAAATTGTGTTCCATTGATAAGGGCTAAACCTTCTTTAGATTGCAATTGGATGGGCTCCCAATGATATTTTTTTAATACATCAGCTGCTTTTTGAATGATGAATGTATCTGTATTGTCTTCTTTTACCCAAACCAATCCTTCTCCGATGAGTGGTAAACATAAATGAGCTAGTGGTGCTAGATCTCCACTTGCCCCCAAAGAACCTTGTTCATATACCACAGGTAAAATATCCAAATTATAAAAGTCAACCAAGCGTTGAACCGTTTCTAAACTCACCCCGCTGTGTCCTAATGCTAATGATTGTACCTTAAGCAATAGCATGATTTTGATGATTTTTACATCTATCATATCACCGGTGCCGCAAGCGTGAGATAATAATAAGTTTTCTTGTAAGGTGCTAAGTTCATTGGGTTCAACCACCGTATTACAAAGCGAGCCAAAGCCTGTATTGATGCCATAAATAGGGTCACCACCTGCTGCCATTTTTTGGTTTAGGTAGTTTCTGCCAATTGTAATTTTGTTTTTGGCTTCTGCAGATAATTCAATGGTATGATTAGCATGTATCATGTTCTTAAGCTGTTCTAAGCTTAATTCATTGCTAATTGAAAAAATAGTGCTCATTCGTTTAATAAATTGATCATTGAGTGAATGTCCATGGGATTTTGTACCCCAGATTGCAAATTCTTTACTTGCAACATATTGCTTTCTAATTCTGTTTCGCCAATAATGCAGGCGTATGGAATTTCTAGTTTATTGGCATATTCAAATTGCTTTCCAATTTTTTTGGTTATTTCTGGATAAACTTCTGCTGCAATTCCATGATTTCTGAGTTGAGCACATAAGTCAATTGCCTTAAGCTGCGTGGCCTCATCAAAATAACAAAATAGTATTTTAGTATCGTTTATCTTAAGTTCTTTTGGGAATAATTGATGCTCTTCTAGTACATCATAGATTCTGTCTAAACCAAAAGAAATACCTACGCCAGATAGGCCTGACATTCCAAAAATTCCTGTCAGGTTATCGTAGCGACCACCGCCACCAATGCTAGCTTTAAATGTCCCTGCTTGGGCTTGAACTTCTACAATGGCACCTGTATAATAGCTTAAGCCTCTGGCCAAGGTAAAATCAAATTGAATGCGATTAGTTGGATGTAAAATGTTTAAAAATGATTGTACTTTTTTGAGTTCAGCAATCCCAAGTGCTCCTTCTTGTAAATAACCCAACATAGCTTCTACTAAATCAATGGGATTGGGTTCATTACTAAAGTTTAAAAATTTTATTATGCAATCAATTTGTTCCCTATTTAAGCCGGCTTGATCCAAAATATTAGTTACACCCGTAATGCCAATTTTATCTATTTTATCGATGGCAATGGTGATGGCTGAGAAGTGCTGAGAGGCATCTATATGTGATGCCAAAGCACTTAATAATTTACGGTTATTAATTTTTATAATAACAGGTAATTGAAGTTTGGTAAAAACCTCATCATATATTTTTATAAGCTCTGCTTCATTTAAAAGGCTATCGCTACCAATGATGTCTGCATCACATTGCCAAAATTCTCGGTATCTGCCCTTTTGCGGTTTATCTGCGCGCCAAACAGGTTGCATTTGATATCTTTTAAATGGAAGGGTAATACTGTTTCTGTTCATGGTTACGTAGCGCGCAAATGGAACTGTTAAATCATAGCGCAAACCTTTTTCAGAAATAAATGCTAGGCTTTTTTTTGCATCCAAATTTTCAATACTGTTATCGAAAGAAGGTAAGGTGCTTTTATCTAGCTCTCCTCTTTCTATGGCCTCTGCTTGGTAGCTGCTTAGTTTTTTAAAATAATCACCCGTATTTAAAATTTTATACAATAATTGATCACCTTCATCGCCATATTTACCGCTAAGTGTTGTTAGCTGTTCCATAGCAGGTGTTTCTATAGGCATAAAGCCATATTTTTTAAAAACTGCTTCAATAGTATGCAGTATATATTTTCTGCGTTGAACCACTATTGGTCCAAAATCTCGCGTGCCTTGCGGTAAATTTGGTTTTTGAGACATAACTATCGGCAAATATAGCTTTTGTATTCAAACTCTATAAACTTGCCAAAAGATAATCTAAATTTACAAGTACTTATCGGATTCTATCTGCACTTTTTACCAATTCTTCATCCTTTTTTATGAGTATAAATACGCGTATATTTAGGTATGCAGTGAAAAGCAATAAAGCGATGCCAATAATGGATGTTACCATCAGATTTTCTGCGTTAAAACTGGGAATAAACTGATTAGTTTTTATAGCGAATGTTACTAGTAGTGCTAATATAGCTACCATGTTAAACAGGGTAAATTGCATTTGCTTTAAACGGTTTTTGAAGTTTATTAATACAAAAATGCTTAATCCTATTACAATAGAAACTAACAGAATTAAAAGGATCTGCAATTGGCTTTCTAAGAGCATTCCATTTTCTAACTTGTTGAAATAGAATAAGCTTAAAGCATATTCTGTTGTTTTTTTATTGGGATCTATTTCTATCAAATGAATGACATTAAAGGCACAAAAAGCGGATAGTATTATTACAATAAAAGCTAAATAAACAGATTGAATGCGTTGTATCATGCTACAAAGAAAATTTGATTTTTCATAAATGCAAAGTATTTCAGATTTTTACTTGGCTTAAAGCTAGTTAAGTTCCCAATTTTTAAAATCTGTAAATAATTTATCCTGCATCTTTAAATTCTTTTGAATAGTCAAATCTCTTGCACTTCTGCCATTTCCAAGGTAATAATGTGGTACATAAAACACCCAAAATAAGGCGGCTTGTGGCCAATGATAGAGCTGAGCAGTAAATAGGAATGCTCCCATGAGTGCGCCATTCAGTGCGATGGCATTCGCTGCATTTTTATAGTCTTTTATAAATAATTGGCCCATTCCTGGAATCACTAAGCTAAAAAATTGTATTTTTTTTGGTGAAATTTGTTTAGCTTTTTGATAGTCTTCAAGTAATTGGTCCATGACTTTTTGCTGAGGTATGGAGGCATATTTTTTAAGAAGATTGGCAGTTTGAATAACAGAGTCTTTTCTATTTAATTTTAGTTCACATAATAATTTAAAGTAATTTAAATTTGTTTGAAAATTTGCTGCGCTATCTTCCTTGTAGCTCTCAATGATATGGAGGCATTCTTCATAATTTTGAAGGTTGAAATAACTTGCAATTTCCTGGAGTTTTTGATGTATGTCTAAGTCTATTTTTTCTGAATTTTTGATTGCATGAATGATGTGTAGGCAGCTGTAAAATTGTTGTACCTGAAAAGCACTTTCTAAATAGTTTTTTGCCAGTATTTGTTTCTCATTCGCTGTGGCAAAAAACCACATTCTATCATATATTTTAAATGCTGCGTCATAGTTGTTTTGTAACAAAAAGCTATCTGCTTGTTGCAAATATTTTTGCTGATTTTGTGCAACAATGAAATTTGCTTTACTCGCAAGTAATACTATAAAAACTAGGATATAGATTTGAACTAATTTCATTTTTTATTTTTTGTAATTCGAAACTTTTTTTCTTAACCATACTGTGGTAGGTTCCCCATATATTTCCTCCGTAAAATAAAGTACCTAAAAGAAGGTTGGTATAAGCAAATATGGAATTTGCTCCATAGGTATTAAATGCATAAATACTCAGGTAAGAATGCGTGCCTATCATAAAAATAGTTAGAACACCTTCATATGCATTACCCAATAATGTTTTACCACTCCCCGGCAAAATAATTGAACAAAAAATGGGATACTTAGGTATCGGGGTATTATTTTCATTTAATTGAATCAACATGCTCTCGTAAAAGTTGCTATCAACAAGGTGTTTGTTTTTTTGTATTTGCTCTTTCACAAGCACGCTATTTTCATTTAATAATAGGTACCTAAGTTGTAAATCTGGGTGTAGATTGAACCAAATAGTTTTAAGTAAATTGGCTGCATCGTAACTAATGCAAACTGCAGCTAATTGGTTCAGAATGAAAGTTGGAATTTGCTTGTTATCGATTACTTTTTCTATCAAATTCAGCAGGGAGTCTTTTTTTTGTAATTGAAAAAGACAATGAACATACAAACTAAAACTGCTATCTAGTTGATCTAAGCGAATGTGAGGTTCTAGGGTCTCTCTTGCTAAGTTAGGATTGTTCTCACAGACAAGGTGTTTGGCATATAGAAAGCTATTAGATTT
>CANHDN010000136.1 GCA_947459415.1 Bacteroidota bacterium | reverse complement strand
ATCAGCTCCCACAGCATCACACTTTTATCATCACTAATACTCACAAATTTTTGATTCCCTATCCAGGCTATATTATTAATTGAGTTTACATGTGCCTGATGCCGCTCTTTATCCATTACTCTTAGCAATTGAAAAGTTTGGGCATCCCAAATTTTAATGGTTTTATCCATGCTAGCACTCAATATATAATTTCCAGCTGCTTGAACCGATAATCCATGAACATGCAGGTTATGAGCTGGTATCTTATGTGCCAATTTAACTTCATTTTTTAATTCCCAAACATGCATCATGGCATCTCTTCCACCACTCAATAAATACTTACTCTGAGAGACATAGGCAAGAGAAAAAACACTCAAACTATGTGCAGCAGTTATTTCATCATAAACTTCTAAATTTTTTCCTAAAAAATAAATGTTTGAATCACTAGCCCCAACTGCCAAACAGGCAAGTTCCTCAGAAACAGCTATACATCGCAAACTTTTTTCACTCAACTTAACAAGCTTTTGGATAGTTAAACTTTGTAAATCGTATTGAACCAAACAACCATCTCCACCTGCAGAATAGATGTACTCACCCAATCTCTTTATATCAAATAAAGCTTGGGTATGCGAAGCAAATAATTTTAACTCTTTCTTCTTTACCAAATCTAATACATGCACATTTCCTTTGCTGGTTCCAATCCAAAGGTAATTTTGCTCCACATCAATATACAGACAATGAACAGCCTCTGGTATTCTGGCAATAATTTTACCTTTACCAATTTCACGAATATCCCATTCCATGACCAATCCATCTGTTCCCGAAGTGTAAACAGTTTGCTCATTTTGATTTACGGCAAGCGCATACAAATTACCTGTATGGGCAGTAAAAACACCAATTTGTTTCGCCTGAACCCTGTTTTTTATTTCCATTCGTGTTCAAAAATGCGATAAAAATTTAAATTCGCAGCAAATGCCACTCTATTCAAAACAAATTTGTAAAGGAAATCTGATACTTGCACTTTGGCAAATTACAGAAAGTAAAGAGGAGTTATTAGCTAAACTTCAAGAGGGTTATCAAGAAGAGACCTTTCAAAAAAGAAGTGAACAGGCTAATGCCATGCATTACTTGGCCAGCAGGTGCTTAATAAAAGAAATTTTTCCCGGAGAAC
The DNA here is from genome assembly GCA_947459415.1 of Bacteroidota bacterium. Lineage (GTDB taxonomy): Bacteria > Bacteroidota > Bacteroidia > UKL13-3 > UKL13-3 > B1. The sequence goes on along the minus strand of CANHDN010000136.1, from coordinate 4,891 downwards.
TGGTATTCTTAAACAAAAACGAATACAATCAACCTGCCTTATTAGTAAACCAAGTTCCCTTTCACATATCTATCACCCACGCGGCAGATATGGCTGGAATATACCTGAGCAAAGAAAATTTACCTGGCTTAGACTTAGAAAAAATAGATCAAAGAATTGCTAGGGTAAAACATAAGTTTATGAATACGATTGAACTTGAGTTTGCAGGATCAGAAAATCAAATAAGTTTACAAACCCTTATATGGAGTGCAAAAGAAGCTCTCTATAAGGTATATGGCAAAAAAGAATTAGATTTTAAAGAACACTTACATATTCATCCTTTTAATATCAGCCAAGATAATTTTGGCGTTTTTACGGGTACCATTCTAAAAGATCATTTCATTCAAAAACACCACATCCATTATCAAATAATAGATAATATTGTACTAACCTACACCTCAACATATGATGCAGAAAATTGAACACATAGGCATAGCAGTTAAAGATGCAGAAAAATCCATTGCACTATTTAACCTTTTGCTGAACCAAGAACCATACAAAAAAGAAATAGTTGAAAGCGAATCGGTTCAAACCATTTTTTACCAAAATGGACCCAATAAAATTGAACTATTACAAGGTCTTTCAGAAGACAGTGCTATTTCAAAATTTATAGCAAAAAAGGGAGAAGGTATTCATCATATTGCCTTTGCCGTAGAGGATATTGTTCTAGAATTGAAGCGGTTAAAAGAAGCCGGTTTTCAGCTTATTCATGAAGTACCAAAAAAGGGTGCAGACAATAAACTAATTGCCTTTGTTCATCCAAAGGATACCAATGGCGTACTCATTGAATTATGCCAAGAAAACCCATCTACTTAATAACTTATTTCATCTAGCAAGCTTTGAAATTCGTTTTTGGTTTTTTGATCCTTGCCATTTTTTAGCAGGATTAAACCTTGATTCAAACAATTTATTGCGTCAAATTCTTTGTTTTGATCCAGATAAATTAATGCCAATTGATAAAAAGCAGGAACGTAAGTAGCATCTATTTGCAAACATTTTAATAAGAATTGTTCAGACAAATCATTTTGGTTCAGTCCTTTATACTCCATACCCAAGGCATATAAAACAAATGTATCGTTTGAATTTTCTTCATACATTTCCAACAATTTTTGCAAACGTGTGTTGTTCATTTCAGATTGTTAATAATTCAGTTATTTTTGCCAGCTCAAATAAAGGATTTTTTTGGGTAAGCCACCCAAAAAAATACAAAATTATAATAAAATAGAATATGAAAATTTTGGTTTGTATTAGCCAGGTTCCAGACACCACAACAAAGGTAACTTTTACCGACAACAACACTAAATTTAACACCCAAGGTGTGCAATTCATCATTAATCCTTACGATGAATTGGCACTAACCCGAGCATTAGAAATTACAGAAAAACAAGGCGGCACAGTCAGTGCCATTACAGTTGGCTTAGCAGATACAGAACCAAGTATTCGTAAGGCTTTGGCCATTGGTGCTCACGATGCCATTCGCATAAATGCAGAACCCATTGATGGTTTTTTTGTGGCTGAACAAATTGCCAATTACGCCAAAAATGAAGGTTTTGATTTAATATTTACAGGTAGAGAAAGTATTGATTATAATGGAGGAATGGTAGCAGGGTTATTAGGAGAAATGCTTAATATTCCTAGTGTTAATGTAATTACTGCCATTGAAATTGAAAATGGCATGGCCCATTTAGAGAGAGATATTGATGGTGGAAGAGAAAAATTAACTGCCCAATTACCTTGTGTGGTAAGTGCCCAGAAAGAACTAACAGAACCTCGTATCCCTAATATGCGTGGTATAATGGCGGCTCGAACCAAACCCTTAAAAGTGGTTGAACCTACCGGTTCGCAAGCCAATACTCAAACTACTTCATTTGAACTCCCTGCTCCTAAAGGTGCTTGCAAACTGATAGATGCGGCAGATGCAGGAAAATTAATCGAATTGTTACACCATGAAGCTAAAGTAATCTAAGCGTTTAAAAAATTTATTATGAATATTATAGTTTTTGCAGAAAATCAAGATGGTGCTTTTAAAAAATCATCTTTTGAAGCCATTTCATATGCCTCTCAAATTGCCTCTGCCACAGGTGGTCAAGTAACGGCAGTGTCTATTGGTCAGGTAGCTACAGATAAATTGACAGAGTTAGGAACTTATGGAGCAGATGCCATTCTCAATTACCAAGACGCCATTTTTAACCAATTTACAGGCGAAGCATACAGTAAAGCATTGGCACATGCGGCTAAAAATAAAGGCGCAGATTTAATCATCATCTCCAATACATACAGCGGTAAAATGGTTGCGCCACGTGTGGCAGCCAAGTTAAATGCTGGTATGGTTAGTGGCGTTATTTCATTGCCAGAAACTAGCAATGGATTTAAAGTTAAAAGAATGGTTTTCTCTGGAAAATCTTTTGCAGAAGTTGCCATCAATACCTCTGTAAAGGTATTAAGCATAACGCCAAACTCTTTTACTATTGCCGAAAATCCAAAATCGCCAAGCATAGAAACAATGGATGCCGGATTATCTGCTTCAGACGTAAAAACAGAAACCATAGAAGTTGCCCGTGCAACAGGTAAAATTCCTTTAACCGAAGCCGAACTTGTGATAAGTGGTGGTAGAGGAATGAAGGGACCAGAAAATTGGCATTTAATAGAGACGCTAGCAGATACTTTAGGAGCTGCAACTGCGTGCTCCAAACCAGTTAGTGATATCCACTGGCGTCCGCATTCAGAACATGTGGGGCAAACTGGTATTACAATTAAACCAAACTTGTATATCGCAATTGGTATTTCAGGTGCCATTCAGCATTTGGCGGGAGTTAGTTCTAGTAAAGTAATTGTAGCCATTAACAAAGATCCAGAAGCTCCATTTTTTAAAGCCGCAGATTATGGAATTATTGGCGATGCACTTGAGTTGCTTCCCAAAATAATTGACGCAGCCAAGGCCTTTAAAAATGCCTAATCACAAAAAGCGAATCAAATTTGATTCGCTTTTTTTATGCATTTAAAAAAATAGGTTTATTACCTAATATATTCATAAATTCATAAATCATTATTTCCTTTTTTAATTGATACTTATTCCTTTATTTCGTTTCCAGCAAAAAGAAATGTTGCATGAGTAGGGTAAAACTAAGTATTCTGGGTTTAAGTACAGGGCAAACAAGTGGCTCATATACGCTAATTTTAGGTGAAGAAAATAGTAATAGAAAATTACCTATTGTAATTGGAAGTTTTGAAGCCCAAGCCATTGCTGTTGAAATAGAAAAAATTATGCCTTTTAGGCCTATGACGCATGATTTATTTTTAAACTTTTGTAATTCCTTTGATATTATCATTCATGAAGTTGTTATTTACAGCCTAAACGAAGGGGTATTTCATGCTAAATTAATTTGCGAACACCAGGGAGAAATTAAAGAAATAGATGCCAGAACTTCTGACTCTATTGCACTTGCTGTGCGTTTTAAATGCCCTATTTATACCTATGAAGATATTATGGATGCGGCAGGTATTGTTTTTAATGATGAATCCACTTTTACAGGTTCAGAACAATATGAAGAAACAAAAAATAAACCTAAAGCAGCAGCCAGTGAAGAAAAAATTGGCTATACCCGAATGACGCTCGAGCAACTTAATCAATTGTTAGATAATGCGCTTGCATTAGAAGATTACGCGAGTGCAGCGCGAATTAGAGATGAAATTCAACGTAGAAAAAAATAAGAATGGAAAAATACACCGGTATCATTGGCATCTTGCTAATCTTCGCAATCGCTTTTCTTTTATCAAATAACCGCAAAGCAATCAATTACCGGCTCGTTTTTAGTGGCTTAGGTATTCAAGTTTTACTTGCATTATTTATTCTTAAAACCTCTGTAGGCTCCAGTTTATTTGCTTTTGTTGGTAAGAAAATTGAAGGTCTCCTTACCTTAGCAGATAAAGGTGGTGAATTTGTGTTTGGCGGTCTCATAAAACCAGAGTTATTGAAACCCATTTTTGGGGATCAATACAGCTTTTTATTTATGTTTAAAATTATGCCAACCATCATTTTTGTGGCGGTTTTGGTAAGCATGGCCTATCACATTGGCATCATGCAAATCATTGTTTCATTCTTTGCAAAAATTGTTCACACGCTCATGCGTGTAAGCGGCAGTGAAGCCTTATCTAATGTTGCCAGTGCTTTTGTTGGCCAGGTTGAAGCCCAAATTATGATTAAGCCTTATATATCAACTATGACCATGAGTGAACTCTTGGCCAGCATGAGTGGCAGTATGGCAACCATTGCAGGAGGTGTGATGGCAGTATATATATCTATGGGAATTCCTGCACCCTACCTTTTAGCGGCCAGTATCATGGCAGCTCCTGGTGCATTAGTAATCTCGAAAATTGTTTGGCCAGAAACCGAAGAATCTCCAACCAAAGGAGCCATTAAACTAGAGGTAAAGAAAAGTCACGCAAATTTATTAGATGCTATTTCACATGGTGCTTCCGATGGATTAAAAATTGCTTTGAATGTGATAGCCATGCTTATTGGTTTTATTGCTTTAATTGCCCTGGCAGATGCAGTTTTGATTAAAATTACACAAGCCTTTAACATTCCAAACCTAAGTCTGGATACTATTTTTGGATCCTTCTTTTCACTTTTTGCTTGGGCAATGGGCGTCCCTTCTCAAGACATTCAAACGGTAGGATCTCTCATGGGAACTAAAATGGTAATTAACGAATTTGTAGCATACTCTAAACTTGCTCCTATGCTGGCTTCTGGTGCATTATCTGCCAAATCTGTAGTGATTGTTAGTTTTGCCCTGTGTGGTTTTGCAAACTTTAGTTCTATTGCCATACAAGTGGGTGGTATTGGTGAGTT
>CANHDN010000135.1 GCA_947459415.1 Bacteroidota bacterium | reverse complement strand
AGCCACACATGGAGCCAACTTCTTTGTGTACACAGGTAAAACAATATCCCCTGAACTTTGGGATTTCAAGAAGGCATTTATTAAATCTCAAGTTGGTAATCCAACTGCCGCCAAGGCAAGTAAATACCTTCGTAAAATTCAGATGGATTTAACTGAGGTATTCGATGATTATAGATTCGGTATATCAAAAATGACATTTTTAGAATTGCAAGCCAAAATGCATGAGGTGGTTGGCAATCCTAAAACCAAAATGATTAAAGAAAATCATGGATTATCAATTCAAACCAAATCGTTAATTGATTTTGTTGATCATTTTATCTCCGATTGTGAGAAAGGAATTCGCCTGAGTCCACAGCGGCAAAAGCTCAAAGAATCTACCATTAAATCATTTAGGACTTCAAAAGGGTATTTAATTGGGTTTCAGAATTATGCCAAAAAGACTTTAATAATCAATGAAATAACCCAAAAAGAAATTGATGCTATTAGTAATTACGTTGTAAATGTTAAAAAGCATTCACTAAATACGCATTCAAAGTTCATGACTGATTTAAATCAGATATTTAAATATGCCAAGGATAACAAGGTAATCACTCAAGCACAATTAGCAGAATTGAAATTTGATACTAGGCGAGAGGAGACGGACAGCATTTACTTGAAAGAGGAAGAGATTATGGAAATGTATAACTTAATTGATTTACCTAGTGAAAAGCATGAAATTGTACGAGATATTTTCGTTGCTGCATGCTACATGGGTCTGCGCTTTTCTGACTATTCAAGTTTGAATCTAGCAAAAATAGTGAACCGAAGATTAGAGGTTATTCAAAAGAAAACTGGTAAAAAAGTAATCCTACCGATTCATCCACTCGTAAATGAAATTTTTACTAAATATAACTTTAGGTTGCCGAAAGTTCCCAATAATAATGAGTTCAATAGGTTAATAAAAGAGGTTGGGGCGTTAATGCCATCAATGCAGGTTGAATTTTCAAAGCAAATTACGTACGGAAGAGAAAGGATTGTCATTACAAAGCCTAAATTTCAGTGGATTCAGGGGCATTGTAGCCGCCGCAGTGCAATAACGAACGAATTTTTAAAAGGCACAGATATTCCTACTATTATGCATTCTTTATCTGGCCATAAATCCTACAAGAATTTTTTAAGGTATATCAAAGCAAGTGGCGAAGAGTTTGCTGATAAGCTGGAGAAAATATGGCAGGAACGTTATAGTGATATTAGTTAATTTAAAATCATCTTAATGGACCAGTTATATCAACTTAATCAATTTCGTTTAGATGCTGATAGGAACTATGATGAATTGCAACAAATTAGGGAAAGACATATGCGATCACTAAGCCGAGTAGATTCAAAACTAGATGATTATCATAACATCATTGCTGCAATACGAATTGAAATGCTACAAATTATTGCCAACAACGAAGCTGCGTTAGAAATAGAAGTACTCACCATGTTTAATTCGCATGATGATCAAGTTTTATTTACCAAAATTGATATTCAAGGTTTTCCTAGCGTTTATAAAGCCTTTTCTAGCATTGATTATGTTTTGTATAATGTATCAAGGGACGAGTTAATAAATGACTTTGTTTTGCAGGGTAGATTGAAAGAATTAGTAATTGAATGGCTCAGAAACCGCCAAGAGTGGTCAGGCATATTCAATCAACCTTTTGCTAATGCAGAAAGAGTACTGGAGCGATTTGTAAATGATGAGGCCGTGTTTCATTTTTTTAAACGACGTCCGATAATGTTTTAATGATTTGTAATAATCATAAAAACATACAGTTAAATATAATCTTTCAATACATTTTTAATCTTAAACCAAAATTAATTATCATCATGAAATTAGATTTAATTAAAGAGCCTGATTATCAAGATAGACACGCTGAAATAATTTTTTGGCAATCTATCAAAAGTGATAATCGTATAAAAGTAGGATATTCAGAAGCTATACTGGATATTTATGGCGAGGATTGTCAAGTATCGCCACCTCCAAAGAAAAGTAATAGAATGAAATTAGGCTCATGTTATCCTAATGCCATAAAAAAAATGCATCAGGGATTTAAATATGTGGAAGGAATAATAATATGTAAAAATAGTGGTACAAAAATAAGTCATGCATGGAATGTAAATTCGACAGGAAAACATATCGATTTTACCATACTTAACACAGAAGATTACACATACAGAGGGATAATTATTCCTGAAAGGATACTATATGATGTGGGATTTAAAAATGGAGGTATTTGGTATTGCTGTCTACCATATTTGGATGTTGTTCAATAAATAAGACTTTGCCACTTTTGAAAGAACACATTTGGTGCGCATCATATGTTTTATTATATGATTATAAATATAAAATACCCTAAAATTAGTGTCTGGGCAGTTCGATCAGCCATTTGCAAAGGCAGAGCAAGTTGTGGAACGCTTTGTAAATGATGAGGCAATGTTTCATTTTTTTAAACGCAGGCCAATTATGTTGTGATTTGAACCCATTATTTGTGTAGATAGACTATTTGCGCCCATAATTATTTTCAAGCGCTCCAATTCAAGCATTTTACTGACCTGATTGCCTAAAAAATCCTATAATGTGCACAATTGAATTCCTGATATTTATGCTATTGGCTGCCTTTGGAAATTACAGGTTTAAAAACATGCACAATTTTATACTCAGCGTATAAGAATAGGATGTAAAATAAGCTGTAAAGTGAAATTTCTTTCATCTTGCCTCAACTATAAGAGCTTTAAAGAAAAGTTTGATTTTGAGCGGGAAAATGGTTTTTTCATATTCATACTTTATTGACAGGATGGCAAGCATTTTTATTTTGAATTGACTTTTGTAACAAATATTTACTAAATCTGTTACAGGCCAAATATTTATATGCGTGTGTAGAATCAGATCAAATAGTGAATAATGTTATTCCAGCCATGTAAATTGCTATTATATTGACCCACTAAATTGCTGTATAGAATTGGAAAAAGAATTTCAAAAAATGAAGTACCTCCAGACTATTACATGTGATAATATTTTTTTCAAATATTATGTGTTCGTAACTAATAATAGTGTAAAATTGTTACGAAAAAACGTGTTAAAAACATTGAAACTAACTGAAAAACAAATAATTGTGAGAATAAGATCCCATGGTAGAGGTTTTGTTTTTACGGCAAAGCTCTTTTCTGGATTAACCAACGATTTAGCTAGCGTGAGAACGGCTTTAACTAGGTTAGTGCGATAGAAGCTCTGTTTTACGATTTTTTAGCTAAACTGAAATTTGAATAATCGTTGTATAAATTATCATATGTCACAATAATTCGTATATTTGTGACATGAATGAGTCAATAAGCAGTCAAATTGAGAATAAAATTAAGCGGTCGAAGCCAGGTCAAATTATTCTTCCATCCGATTTTAAGGACTTGGGCACTTCTACGGCCATAAGGAAAACGCTCTCTCGATTAGTTGATCAGAAAGTGTTGGTTCGTATGGGACAGGGTGTTTATGTTATTCCTATTCATGATAAGTTATTTGGCGAAGTGCTCCCATCCATGGAAGAAATTGCAGCATCATTAGCGGAAAAAGAACACGTTAAAATCATGCCTACTGGCCAATATGCGTTAAACAAAATTGGACTTTCTAATCAGGTTCCAATGAAATTGGTTTTTCTAACAAACGGAACTAAGAAAAATATAACGATTGGAAAGAGTTCAATTGTGTTTCAGCCAACCACAACCAAAAAATTAGCCATGGTGGGAAGTATATCAAGCTTGTTATTTTTGGGGTTAGAAGAATTGGATTTAAATCGGCTGACAGAATCAGAGCTAGAAAAAATCATCGACCTACTCAAGAAGGAAGATCAAAACAATTTGAAACATGATTTGAAATTAGCACCTGCAAGAATAAGCGATTTTGTCATTAACAACTTCTTAAAATAAACAGTATGATTGGATGGCTTCAAAATCTTGATGATGATGCTCGCAGAATCTCATTGAATCAAGCTTCATTGAATTCAGGTATAAATTCTAAGGCAATAGAGAAGGATTGGTGGGTTACACTTGTTTTGAGATTGTTGTTCACGTCAAAGTATGCGACGTATTTTGCTTTTAAGGGAGGAACTTCTTTAAGCAAAGGATGGGGCATTATAGATCGATTTTCAGAAGACATCGATATTGCATTGAGTTCAGAAGCATTCGGAATGCCATATCGAGATAAACCTTCAAAAACATTTGTAGAGCAATTGCGAAGAGAGGGCTGCCTATTTACAAGTATTGAAATAGCAACTGAGTTACGGAACCAATTTGAAAAGCTGCAGATCTCAATTGAGCTTTATTCTGTTGAGGTAGAAACCATAAGAAAAGACATGCCCGACACAGATCCTCAAACAATCTATGTAAGTTATAAGTCTTTGTTTGAGCCTAATCCATATTTGCCCGATAGGGTTAAAAATAGAATTTAGTGTTCGTTCACAGAAAGATCCGAACGACTGTCGCGTAATGCAAACCATATTGAATAGTTACTTTCCTAATGATATTTATGGAGAGGTTTTATTTGAGGTTGCAACCATACAACCCAACAGAACTTTTATTGAGAAAATTCTTTTACTACATGAGGAGTACAATCGAAAGGATGAGAGCAAAATGAGAACCTATCGAATGTCTCGTCATTACTACGACTTGTATCGAATTAATAAAGCATATTCAAACACATTAACTAACGTTCTATTTATTGAGGATATCATTGAACATCGTAAATTTTATTCTAGACTGAGGCATTTCGACTACAATTCACTTTGCGTTGGTCAAATAGCAATCATACCATCGGAAACTATACTAATGAAATTAAAAAGTGACTATGATGAAATGGCTAAGGAAATGATGTATGGTGATGTGCCAACTTTTGCTGAAGTGGTCAATACAGTGAAAATAATTCAAGATGCGTTCAATCAAAAATCATAATATTGTAAATAGATAATTATCAGTGATTTACATGGTGCGCAATTTGGTGCGCAGTTGAAACCTAACTAGCTGATAATCAATAGTAAAATACCCTATAATTAGTGTGGTCCACACCATTAAACCAAAATAGTCTCGATCAAGGCCTAAACATAGCTTAATTAAGCCTTTTTTTAACTGGAAATCATTTTTTGAAAATTTTTGGATCCTTATCCTTAAATTTGATTATCAATAAACCTTTTTTAGGATGAACCGGCACATACTTTACTTGTATTTTTTGATTTTTCTGCCTGTTTGTGTAATTCAGGCTCAGGAAACGGCTTTTGGAAACCAAACTTTAGATGAATTCCTTAGAAGGAAATCTTTATCCGATGCCGATGATAAGACTAAAGGCTGGATGCTTCGTACTTCATCTGGTTCAGTTGAGGATCTTTTTTATCAAAGGGATAGTCTATCTCGGTATAAAAAGTTTTTTGACTATGCTGTCCTTCCAATTTATTTCAATTCTCGATTAGATGGAAAGCGCCCCTATGTTGGTGGAGAATATGGGATGATTCCCGCTCGTGGTGGGCAATCATTTTTAAGCACAGGCTTTCAAGTGCGATTTTCTATTTTGCATATTCAGCTTCAGCCTGAATTGGTTACTGCTCAAAATCTAGCTTTTCCCGGATTTCCAGATACTTTTTCTTCTGGTACGATTGGTGATAGATTTTTATTTTGGAATGTAGGAGATAGCCCAGAACGATTTGGGAATTCCACCTATTCCAAAGCTTTTTGGGGGCAATCAAGTATTAGTTTGCGTGCAGGTGCCTTTGAACTCGGTGCAGGAACGAAGAACATTTGGTGGGGGCCAGGGCAGTGGAACTCATTAATCTTCTCTAATAATGCCCCTGGATTTCCACATATCAGTTTAAATACAGCTAAGCCTGCAAGAACATTTTTGGGACATTTTGAGGGACAAGTAATTATTGGAAGGTTAGAATCTTCTGGATTTCCAGGATCTCAGTCCGAAGATTTGAATAAAAGATTTTTTAAACCATTAAATCCAGATTGGAGATACATCAATGCATTTATGATAAGTTATACCCCAAGGTGGATTCCTAATTTATCATTGGGAATGGCAAGGTCATTTTTGCAGTATGGAGAATTTGT
>CANHDN010000134.1 GCA_947459415.1 Bacteroidota bacterium | reverse complement strand
ATTAGTTATATTAATTTGGCCGAAGTATATAGTCATTATCTTAATTATGATTCTGCCATATACCTATACCATGCAGCCTTGAATTTAGCAGTTAAAAGTGGAGATCTTCCGAATGAGGCTATTTCAAATGTTGGATTGGGCAAATCATTTGTATTAAAAGGTAGCTATGCAAAATCAATTCCTTTTTTAGAAAAGGGATTTAAATTGGCTAAAGAAATTGGGAATAGACAATTTGAGTTTGAAGCTACTAAAGGCTTAGCGCTTGCCTATGAAAAAATTGGGATTTTACCTAAATCACTCTTTTTTTATAAAAAATCTTTGGCTTTAAAAGATAGCATATTTAGTGAAGAAAATACCAGAAAAACGCATGAAATTGGATTTAATTATATGCTAGAAAAAAAGCAAAATGAAATTATTTTACTAGAGAAAGATCGTTCGATTCAACAGGCTAAAAGTGATTGGAATCGATTACTTACCTTAGCATTAATAATTATCATAGCAGTGCTCATTCTATTTATGTATTATATTAATTTTTATCGTTTAGAAGAAGTAAAAGCTAAAGAGTTAATATTAAAACATAAATCAGAAATAGAAATTCAGGCAGCACATTTAGAGGAACTTAATCTTCTTAAGAATAAGACTTTTTCAATTCTTTCACATGATTTAAAGAATCCAATTTCTTCTTTAACAAATGTGGTAGAATTAATGGATGAAGAGGTACTATCTGAAGCAGATTTTAATAAATTGAGAAGTAGTTTTAGGAGCCAATTAAAATCACTGAATATACTATTAGATAACACACTTAATTGGGCAAAAAGTCAGATGAATGGTGAAGTGAAGACCATCAAAGTACAAGTAAATATTTTGCAACTAGTGATACAAAATTTTGATTTGTTTAAGCAATTTGCTGATCAGAAAAATATTACGTTAATTCATGATATACCACAAAATCATAACTCATTTATAGATCAAAATCACTTGGACATTGCTATTCGTAATATCATATATAATGCCATTAAGTTTACACATCCAGGTGGTCAAGTTATGGTGAAGTCTGAAGATGCTAACACATGTATAAATATAAAAATTGTTGATACAGGAATCGGCATGTCGTCAGCTCAGATTAGTAGTTTATTTATATCAGATACTGTTCAAGGTAATTTTGGAACGTCAGGTGAAAATGGTGCCGGCATTGGATTAATTCTTTCTAATGATTTCATCACTAAAAATGGCGGTAAACTAAGCGTGAGTAGTGAAATTAACTCGGGCACTCAATTTATGATAACGCTTCCAAAAGGAGTTTAATAAAATGGTATTGGCATAAAAAAAGCAGCACCTATTAAGTGCTGCTTTTTTGTTGGTTTAGATTATTTTATTCTACCAATAACCTGAGCGTTTTATTAATTGTATCATTTTTGATTTGAACCAAATATAATCCTGCTTGCAGTGTTGAAATACTAATTACGTTATCCTGTGTATTTATTTCTTGCTGATGTAAAATTTTACCACTTAAGTCTAATACACTGAGTTGGTATGATTGATTATCTGTAATTTCAACATGTATCTTATCATTTGCTGGATTTGGATACATTCCGATAATTATATTTTCGTTATTTTTTGCTAAACCCGTTCCTAGTTTAATATTAGTTTTATTAAAAAATATTAGGCCCGTACTAGAACCTTGAAAAGATTCGAACACTAACTTGTCTTCTCTTTGGTTAGCAGTTCTAGTGAAATAACTTAAAGAGTCGTATACTCTAAAATTTGGTTGTCCGGGACCGGGATTTTGTTTCCAATCTGTTCCTATACCTGTTAAATTATTGGTATAGGTTCCAGGTACTGAAATAGTTGTTGGAACACCTTCAACGCGCGATGTTTGTGTAAGTGGGTGTGATAGAACTCCGGTATTCGTTGAAAAAATTGTTTGTCCGAATTGGGTGTAAAATGCCCCATATCTTGTAAAGAGTATATCCCATTTACTAGCAGGTTCTCTATCTATTGTGCTATCATTTAATAAATTATGATAAGCAAATAATTTTCCACTAAACTTAGGTTTATTGATGGTAATCGTTCTGCTATTAGTTCCGTCAATATTGGCATAGGTGAAAATCCATGATGTATCAAATGCTAATTTATCTATTTTTATTTTTTTAAAGCTCGTTGTTGCGTTTTGACCCGTTCCTTGAGTAATTCTAACTAAAAACATTTTAGTTGCCTCTAAGTCATGGGTAACTTGAGAATATTCTCCCCAGCCAAAATCAAAGGCATTTGTAGTATCTCTGCTTGCATTCAAGGCTCCAATATCCCAGCTATTTTCACTATTATGTGGATTCAACCAAGAACGATAACCTGTTGTGTCGAAATTAGAAAATTCTGTAAGATCTTTTGGGGAAACAAAAATACTTACTCCTCTGCCTTCATTTGCAAGAATGGTTGTGCTGCGCATCACATTCAATGGCGGTGCTGCATTTCTGATAGCAAAAGCTAAGTGCCAATTAGATCCCCTTACAGAGGATACCTGACCTTTTTCCATATTGTAAAAAACATCATTAGGATAGGTTTCCAGCGTAACCACCAAGGGTGCTGTATTTGCTCTTCTAAAAGTAATTGTTCCTGTGGCGGAGCCGCTAAAACTTGTAAATAATAATTTATGCTCTAGGTTATTAGCATCTTTTGTAAAATAGCTTACAGAGTCTTTTATTGTAAAATTTGGTTGACCTGGGCCTGGATTAATTTTCCAATCTGTTCCGATACCAGTGATTTTGTTAGAGTAAACGGATGGAATTGAATGTAAGACAGGAACACCAGAAACCATAGATGACATTATAGTTGGGTGTGATAAAACCCCAGTATTGCTTGAGAAAATAGTTTGGTTAAATTGGGTTGCAAATGCCCCATATCTTGTAAATAAGATGTCCCATTTCCCGTTAGGCTCTCTATTGTAGGTGCTATCATTTAATAAATTATGGTAAGCAAATAGTTTGTTTGGGTAATTAGACTTATTGATTTGAATGGTACTGCTATCTGAGTTGTTAATATTTGCATAAGTAAATGTCCAAATAGAATCTTTTATTAATTCTTGAACCCATAGTTTTTTGTAGTGTTGAACCGCAGTTTGTCCGCTACCTACAGTTATTTTAACCAAGTAAATTTTATTTCCCGTGATATGGTGAGTTACCATGTCGTAGGTTCCCCAACCAAAATCAAATGCATTGCTTTGGCTTCTGTTTGCGTTGAGTGCTCCAAGATCCCAGCTACTATCGCTATTGTGTGGGTTCAGCCAGTTTGTAAATCCAATGGTATCAAAATTATTCCAATCTTTGTTACTCAAGTATACGCTAACACCCCTGCCTTCATTGGCCAAGATGGTGGCAGATTGTAAAAATTTATTCGGTGGTGTTGCTTTTCTAATCGCAAATGCCAGATGCCAGTTATGGCCAACAACACTGGTTTTACTTCCATTTTGCATGTTGTAAAATACATCATTGGGATAGGTAAACCCAGCGGATGGGGCTCCCAGTGAAATGGTATCTGAAATAAATGGCCTCGTATTTTGTTGGGTAATTGGGGCTCCTAATGATATCGAATCTTTTACCACAGTTTGGGCCACAAGTATATCATGCAGCCAAGTTAAAGTTACCAGCAATAAAAATTTTTTCATAACGAATAATAGTTGTACGGGTGCAAAGAAACAATAGAGATTTATACTCCATGTTATATCATGAGGCATTTTACTGGATTATGACAAAATGCAATTATATTCTGGGTATTAACTGATTTTTGTTAGCTTTTGTATTTTTTGCAAATACTTCCTTGCAGATTAGTATAATTAAATAAATATTTTGAGTTTTACTCGAAATTTAGTGTTATAATCGTGTAATTTAAATTCTAATATTGTATCAAATTTAATTCATATGAAAAAAGCAATCATTTTAGCGCTAGTCATTTTCAGTTCTGTTTTTATGAGCAATCCTTTAAATGCACAAAATCAAGTTAAAAAGCCGTCCATTGCGGTATTAAACATTGATACAAAAGGTTTGCCGCTTGATCCAAATCAAATGAGTAATCTGGTTCGAGTTTCTCTAGAAAAACTTGAACGTTTTGAGGTAATGGATAGATATGAAGTAGTAAACCAAATTGAAAAATCTAATTTAAATGTGGCCAATTGTTATGGCAAATCATGCTTGGTTGAGGTTGGTAAGGCTTTAAAAGCAGATTATATGTATACCGGTAGCGCTGAATTAATTGGTCAAACCATATTACTTACATTTAAGCTCATCAATGTTCAAACAGATGCCATAGAATTAACTGAAGTAAGTGAGTTTTTAAATCTTCCGCTAGAGCTTCCGGCCATGACTGAGATTACCATTTCTAAAATGTTTAAGAAGCCAATTAACCAAGATATATTTTCTAGACTTACTAAGAAGTTTGATTATGAAAATAGCATTAATAATCCTAATAAGACCTATTTAAATTTACAAGGCGCTAGGTTTGGTTATGCTTTTATTATTGGCGACATGGCCGATCGTATGAAGGATCCTACTGAATTTGGTGGTTATAATGGGAGTCCTAGTTTATTCCAATTTGGTTATCAATTTGAGAAGCAATATTTAAATGAAGGTAAGTTCCAAGCATTGTTTGAGTTTATACCAATGGTTAGTGGAATTGAGCAAGAATTATTTATTCCAAGTTTTACCTTTTTAAATGGATTTAGAAATAACGTTTCTGGATGGGAAATTGCAATTGGACCAAGTTTTGGGATTGGAAGAACGGGTAATAGGGTAAAAATTGATGGCAATTATTATTCTGAGCAACAAGTAGAAAAAGATGCGGATTTAAAAGCAAAGTTAGCTGCGGATGAAAATTTGAAATATAGAGAAGTAATTGATAGAGATGGCGAAACTTCTATTTCAACTGCTTTGGTTGTTGCATTTGGTAAATCTTTTAAGTCTGGCAAATTAAATATACCCCTAAATGTTTGGACTACCATTCCTACAAAGGATGGCTTTAGAATTGGTGTTTCTCTTGGCTATAACGCGAAGCGTTAATTTACTTGTAGATGAAATACCTGAAATTATTAGCGTTGGTATGCTTGATGCTATTCGCCCATGCATCGCGTGCCCAATTGCCTGAAATATTTTCTAGCCTGAACCGAGGGGATTCTCTTTGTGTTATTACCAAGAGTGGTGTATATAATTATGGCACTTTTCAAGCAAAAACAGATAGCAGCATATTCGTTTTTGTTGACAACCAGAGAGTTGCTACTATTTTTTTAAAAAATAGAATTGCTGAAATTGTAGTATTTACTTCTCCATCTGCGCCTTTAAATGATAAATTTGTACCGCAATCTCAGCGCAATGCTAACAGGCAAGCTGACGCAAGATCCGCTAATCAGGCAAGCGCTGCAAGTTTTGCGGCTAAGCTAGCAGCAGCAGAGAAAGCCAAAGAAAATTCTGCAATTTTTTCTAGGTACTTTTTTGCTCCTTCGGCAATTAAACACAAAAAAGGCGTATTCGTTTATGAAAATTCCTATGGTTTTATCAATTCATTAAGTTATAGTCCTACTGATTTTATGAGCGTAACTGGGGGCGCCGAGTTAATCTCTACATTAATTGGTAGTCCAATTGTGATGCTTTCACCTCATGTTGGTTTTCCATTGGGTGACCAACTTTATTTAGGTGGAGGATACTTCTATGGGGCTATGGTTGATAGGAATAGTAGCTTGGTGAATGCTATTTATGGCACTGTTACTTGGGGAAATAATAACAAAAATGTTTCAGTTAATTTGGGTAAAGGTATTAATACCGGGTCTAGTTATACATTAAATATTTCAGGTTATTTAAAATTAAACAAGAATATAGCTTTGATTTCAGAAAACTGGTTTTTTGAAGACAATGAAATTCTTGGCGCAGATATTCCCTTAATTGGTTTTGGTGGCAGGTTATTTGGAGAGAAAGTAAATTTTGATTTTGCACTCGTGAGCTTAGTTTTTCCATACGTTGGCTTTTCATGTAAGTTTTAACAAATTAGGATCTAAGTTATCATTATTCCATTTGTATTTTTACTTTTGATTTATTATCATTCACAAAAAATAAATCAGTGAAAATTATAGGTATTACAGGTACACTTGGGGCAGGTAAAGGAACAATCGTTGATTATCTGGTTAAAAATCATGGCTATTGTCATTTTTCAGTACGTGGATTTTTAAAGGAACAAATTGAACAAAGGGGTGAAATAGTAAATAGAGATTCGCT
>CANHDN010000133.1 GCA_947459415.1 Bacteroidota bacterium | reverse complement strand
TTCATCAAAGACGAACATCCGCGTTTAAGCAGCCTCGAGGAATTGGCTAAACTAAAACCGGCCTTTAAAAAAGAGGGTTCTGTAACCGCCGGAAACTCAAGCGGCATAAACGATGGTTCGGCCATGCTTTTATTAGCCAGCGAAGAGGCTGTAAAACGCCATAATCTGCAAGCTATTGCTCGCATTGTATCTAAATCTATTGCCGGCGTAGACCCAGCCGTTATGGGCATTGGCCCAGTACCTGCCACCCAAAAAGCATTAAAACGCGCTGGCTTAAGCGTATCAGATATTGGCTTATGGGAACTCAACGAAGCTTTTGCCTCACAAGGTTTAGCCTGCATGCAAGAATTGGGTCTGAACCCAAACATCGTAAACGTAAACGGTGGCGCCATCGCTTTGGGTCACCCATTAGGTGCCAGTGGCTCTAGAATTAGCGCCACGCTTATTCACGAAATGCGCAAACGCAAAGTAAAATACGGCGTTGCCACCATGTGCATTGGCGTAGGGCAAGGAGCAGCCATTGTGTATGAAGCGCTTTAATAAATACGCTCATTTTTTTTCAATTATATCATGCTATAATAATACTAATAACAAAGCGTTTAAAACCTGCAAAAAACACCTATGAAAAAAATAACGTTTCTATTATTAATGCTTTGTGTTTGGCAGGTTCAGGCACAAACAGTAAAATGTTTACAACAAGGCAAACTAGTTGGGGTACAGTTTTATAATGATAACGACAAAGAAGTTAATAGAATTGAACCCATGTATGAGGAGATACATGTGTATGTAAAAACTCAGATTGGTGGCATGTATTTAGGGGATGGTTATATAGAAAGTAGAGTTTGGCACGATTCAGAATTTATTGAAGTACCTATAGACCCAAATGATCCAAGTCTTACTCGAATTGACACCTTTATTCACGATCAAAGAGCCTACCATATAAACAAACCCATTATTGCCAAGAAAGATGGCAAATATGGCATCTTAGATGAGAAAGGAAATGTGCTTTTGGGATTTGAACATACCTCATATATTGCCAGTATGGAGTTAATTGGCTACCAAAATACAGCTCAAAAACCATTACTTCTTTTGCAAAATGGAACCAAACAAACTTTGTACGATGCTAAATTAAATATAATCTTATCGGAGACTCAGTTTCCTAATAATTTTCAAAAATTAAGCAGAAAGGAAGAAGCGCTGCAACTGATGTTATTTGGAGATTACCTGCTCATAAATGAAGGTGGAATGATAGCAGACTCCATGGTTAAAGTACCTGCAAAAAAAGAAACTGTAAAAGGTAAAGTGATTGTAAAAGAAAAAGCATTTTCTTATTCAGTTTATTACTACAAGGGTGGCAATTTTAATGTATTAAATATGAAAACAGGATTGATACTTTGGCCAAATCCAAAGCCAGAGGTTTCTATTAGCATATATGATAAAGATGGAAACGCTCATTTTGAAAATCTCAACCCAAGGAATATCCGTTCTATTTTCCATTATCAAAGTAGCAACCATAACATTAATCCGGCTAAGCTTGAGTTTAAATAGCCTACAAATACCGCTTTATTTTTTTTAATCTTTCATTTTCAGTCTGCATTATTTTAAGTAATATTGAAGCATTATTTAAGACTCAATTAATAACTTAAAATGAACAAAATAAAAGTAGCCAATCCGGTTGTAGAACTAGATGGCGATGAGATGACTCGCATTATCTGGAAATTTATTAAAGATAAATTAATTTTACCTTACTTAGATTTAGATATTAAATATTATGATTTAGGCATGGAATACCGCGATCAAACCAATGATCAAGTGACGGTAGAGGCAGCAGAAGCCATTAAAAAATATGGTGTAGGTATAAAATGTGCCACCATTACACCCGATGAGGCCCGCGTGAAAGAATTTAGCCTCAAACAAATGTGGAAGAGCCCAAATGGAACCATCAGAAATATTTTGGATGGTACTGTTTTTCGTGAGCCAATCGTTTGCTCAAACGTGCCGCGTTTAGTTCCAAACTGGACAGCCCCAATCATGATTGGCCGCCACGCTTTTGGCGACCAATACCGCGCAACAGATTTTGTTACCAAAGGAAAAGGAAAACTTAGCGTAAAGTTTGAAGGTGAAGATGGAACGGTTCAAGAATTTGAAGTGTATAACTTTAAAGGTGATGGCGTTGCATTAACCATGTACAATACAGATGAAAGTATCAAGGGATTTGCCCATTCATGCTTTAACATGGCATTGAGTAAAGGCTGGCCATTATACCTTTCTACCAAAAATACCATTTTAAAGAAATACGATGGTAGGTTCAAAGATATTTTCCAAGAAATTTATGCTGCAGATTACGAAGCTAAATTTAAAGCAGCGGGCATTGTATACGAACACCGTTTAATTGATGACATGGTGGCTTCTGCTTTAAAATGGAATGGTAATTTTGTATGGGCTTGTAAAAACTACGATGGCGATGTGCAATCTGATACGGTAGCACAAGGTTTTGGATCTTTGGGATTAATGACATCAGTTTTAATTACCCCAGACGGCCAAACCATGGAATCGGAGGCGGCGCATGGAACCGTTACCCGACATTACCGCGATCACCAGAATGGCAAACCTACTTCTACCAACCCTATTGCCAGCATTTTTGCTTGGACAAGAGGTTTAGCCTTTAGAGGTAAACTCGACAATAACCAAGCGCTTATCGATTTTTGTACTGCGCTAGAAGAAGTATGCGTGGCCACCGTAGAAAGCGGCAAAATGACTAAAGATTTAGCCGTTTGTATCCACGGAAATAAAGTAAACCACGGAGAACATTATTTATATACCGAAGAGTTTTTAGATGCTTTGGATCAAGGCTTAAAAGCCAGGTTAAACCATTAACAACTTGCTCTTTTAAAACTGAAAATTTTATATACCATATGATACAAAAAAAGCCGAACAAATTTTGTTCGGCTTTTTTTGTATCATATGAATGATGAATTATTTTGCTGGAGCAACTTCTGCTGGAGCAACTGCCTCAGATTTTTTGTGACTGCAGCATGCTTTCTTTTCACCAGAACCTGCAGCATTGCTACCGCAAGATTTTGCTTTTTCTGAGCTACACTCTTTATCCATTTTTTTCTTCTTTTTCTTTTCAGCTTTGCTTGGGTTCTCAATGCTTGTTTCATGCATAACAACGGCATTTGAACTTGGAACAGATGAAGACGCTGATTGTGCATTTGCACCAAAATATCCTAAAGCAACAAAGGCACCTAATACAATTAATTTTTTCATATTATTATTTTTTAGTGAAACGAAGTTACAGATTTAATTCTTAAAAAAGAATTAATTTATTTCTGCCAATACCGTTTTTCCACCCTTTACTACTTGGTTCAATTCTACGGTAATCTTGGCATCCAAGGGCAAGAACAAATCAACACGTGATCCAAATTTTATAAAACCCATCTCTCCACCTTGTTTTACTGGCATTCCTTCTTTAACATACCAACAAATGCGCTTGGCCAACGCACCTGCAATTTGTCTGAATAAAACTTGTGTTCCATTGGCATGCTCAATTACCGTGGTAGTTCTCTCATTTTCAGTAGAACTTTTTGGATGCCAAGCAACCAAATATTTTCCTGGATGGTATTTAAAATACTTTACCACGCCTGCTATTGGATTTCGGTTTACATGCACATTAAATGGATTCATAAAAACAGAAACTTGGAGTCTTTTCCCTTTGAAAAACTCAGGTTCCTCCACCTCTTCAATTACAACCACTTTACCATCTGCAGGTGAAAGCACAAAGTTTTCTCCAACATTTACTTGCACTGTAGGATTCCTAAAAAACTGAAGCACAATGCCTAGTAAAACTATTGAAATAAGAATAATACCATTTTGAAGCCAAATTAAATTGGGTGCTAACCAAAACACCAAGGCATTGAGCGCACTCAGTACAATCAATGAAATAAAAATAGTTGCTTTTCCTTCTCTGTGTAACATACTTGTATAGCTTTTATATACCACAAAAGGCACGAGAACCTTCACATACAGGATCAGCGTGCCTTTTGAGGCGATTTTATCAATTAATTACAATCCAAATTTTCCACGTAATTTTTCAACTTCAGCCACTTTACCAATGGCAACAACATAGGCTGCAATTCTTAAGCTACAGTTATGTTCTATACTCGCTTGGTAAACTGCTTCAAAAGCTGTTTTCATTACCCTGTCTGCTCTGCGATACACACGCTCTTCAGTCCAGAAATAACCCAAACGGTTTTGAACCCACTCAAAATAACTCACGGTAACACCACCTGCATTGGCTAAAATATCTGGAACAACCATAATACCTTTCTTATTCAGAATGGTATCTGCACTGGCAGATGTAGGACCATTTGCTCCCTCTACAATTACTTTAGCCTTAATTCTATCTGCATTTTCTGCTGTAATTTGATCTTCCATAGCAGCTGGAACCAATACATCAACTTCTAATTCTAACAAATCACTGTTTGTAATCTTAGAACCTCCTGTGTAACCTTCTAAGGTACCATTATTACTATCTCTGTAAGCAATGGCTGCTTCCACATCAATTCCTTCTGGATTATGGTATGCTCCACTTACATCGCTAATGGCCAATACTTTCATGCCTTGCGAAGCCAATAATTTGGCAGAAATAGAACCTACATTACCAAAACCCTGCACGGCGGTAGTAGCACCAACCGGACTAATTTTAAGTTTAGATAAGGCAGAACGGGTAGAAACCATCACACCTCTTCCAGTTGCTTCAACCCTACCCAAAGAACCACCCAATACAAGTGGCTTTCCTGTAACCACAGCAGGAGAACTATATCCTTTTAATTTAGAATATTCATCCATGATCCAAGCCATTTCTTGTTGGCCTGTTCCCATGTCTGGAGCAGGAATATCTCTATCCGGACCAAATACATCAACCATCAAATCTGTATAGGCGCGGGTTAAGCGTTCTAATTCTCCTTTACTCATTGATCTTGGATCGCATTTAATACCACCTTTTCCACCACCATAAGGAATTCCTACAACCGCACACTTCCACGTCATCCATGCAGCCAAGGCTTTTACCTCATCTAAATGAACATCCATACTATATCGTATTCCTCCTTTAGAAGGACCTAAATTAGCATTATGAACCACACGGAAACCTTCGAATACACGAACTTTTCCATTATCCATCATAACTGGAATGTTTACAATTACTGCTTTTTGCGGTGCTTTTAGCACATTATAATCGCTTTCATCTAAGCCGATAATACGCGCTGCTTCGTCAAATCTAGACATCATAGACTCGAAAGGATTTTCCGAGCTGTGTTTAATTACATTTTCTTTGCCTGACATAGGTTTTTTATTATTTGTTAGGTGCGGCAAACGTAACTATTTTTTTATAAAAAAAAGGCTCATTATAAAAAAATTATGAACGTCTTTGTGCGCATAAGTGGAGAAATAATATGGGTTTTGGTTCGACCCGAAACTTTAAAGAATTTAATTACTGAGGAGTAAATAAAAATAAACGGCTGGTGCTGAAATAAAAACTCCATCAAATCTATCTAAAACACCGCCATGTCCGGGTAAAATAGAACCGCTATCTTTAATGCCTAAATTTCTTTTCAATAAAGACTCTACCAAATCTCCAAGGGTACCAAAAACTACTACAATAACAGAAACAATCATCCAATCCAAGGTGCTAATGTCGTCCCAGAATTTACTCAACACATACCCCATGAGTGCTGTTAACAAAACTGCACCCAAAAATCCTTCTATGGTTTTTTTAGGACTAATACGCTCAAAAAGTTTGTGTTTACCCAGTTTTCTCCCAACCAGATAAGCAAATGTATCGCTGCTCCATTGTAAAATAAAAAAACCTAATGGCAAGGCATAGCTGTAGTTTATGGCATTAAAATACCCAAAATCTGCCAACATACTTAATGGCAAACAGATATAAATAATACCAAGAAATTGATAAGCAAGCGTTTCTAATTCTCTACCCGTATTTTCAAATATTTTAACAATAAAAAGCAGGATAAAAACCGGAATGAGATGATAATACCAACCCTGTGCTAAATTTCCTCGAATGATAAACACAAACATGATATTTAGAATGCTTCCAACAATAACTCCTAAATACTTTTCAATCCAATTTTTGTGAGGCAATACCAATTCAAAAAACTCGAGGAGACACAGAAAATTAACCGCAAAAAGAAGAATAAAAAAACTCCATTCACTTAAAATTGTGCAAGCCACTAATGTGATTACAAACAAAGAACCTGTGATGGCACGCTGCCAAAAATTACTCATAGTTATTAATTAAATTAGATTGAATGAAACCCTTTGCAACTTGCTCATTATCTATAAACACCCATACAGAAGCCTCCCCAAAATTTAGCGAGCGGTCTATTTTATTTATTACTACTGCTTCTATATCATTTTCTTGCAACATATCTTTAACCATTTCTGCTTCTATGGCATTAGTTGACTTAAAAACCTTGACCCAATTCTCCATTCT
>CANHDN010000132.1 GCA_947459415.1 Bacteroidota bacterium | reverse complement strand
CCTGTAGTTCTTCCTTCGCAGGATTCGGAAATAATATGGGTTCACCACTCATGCTAAGCTCGGGTTTGCTGTTTAAACCACTTACCACAATGCTATATCTGGCATTGGTGTCATTAGCGTTCTGACTAAAAGGCGCAGGTCCTAAAAATGCAGTTGCTCTCACCTTAATTAATACCAATAAAGGGTAAATGCCAACTTGAGCCTGGGTTGGGGTTCCAGTTAATCTGGCGCAACCGGCAGTTCCACCCAAAATTTTACAATCTGCATTATGGCAGGCATAAGTGAATCCGTCTGGCATGCCTTGAACACCAGTGATCCATAAAGTATCTATTCTTGCATTTAAGGTAGTGCCTAATTGAGGTACAAAAACATTGGTGTCTCTGGTTATAAAAAATTTAATTTCTTGGGTATATAATTTTCCCGCATAGGCAGTATCTAATACTGCTGGCAGGGTAGCAGTAGATTTTAGGTTGGGGTCTGGTGTACATTGGGCAAATAATTTATTGCTAAAACTAATGACACAAATCACTAATATTGAAAGTAAACTTTTATTCATAAATTTTATTTTGAATGGCAAGATATAAAATTATTTTAAATAGTGTTATCATTTGGGTGCTTTTGCCTTTTTGCTTATGGGGGCAGCAAACTCAATTAGCTGGTTTTGTATTAGATGAGCAAAGCAAAGAGCCTCTTCAGGGGGCTGTGGTGAGGCTGGGCAGAGCAAGCACCATAACTGATGGGAAAGGTAGTTTTTCTATTAAAAATGATGATGCTGGCAATCCAATAGGTCAACTCATCATTACCTATGTGGGTTACCAAGATTATTCGCTAGCCATTGCCATTGGTTCTGCCAAGTCTCCAATTACAGTGTTATTAAAACCTAGTGAAACCTTGTTGAACCAAACTGTTATCAGCGCTGGAAGATTTGAACAATCTGTGAAAAGAATGGTGGTATCTACAGAGCTAATTCAACCTTATCTCATACAAAACAGAAACACCACCATGATGGATAAATTATTGGATCAGGTTCCGAGTGTGAATGTAATTGATGGGCAGGTAAATATTAGAAGTGGAAGCGGTTGGACATATGGCGCTGGTTCTAGGGTTATGGTATTAGTAGACGATATGCCATTTTTAACCGGAGATGCTGGTCAGGTAAAATGGAATTTTGTTCCCATTGAAAATGTGAAACAAGTTGAGGTAGTTAAAGGCGCTTCCTCTGTTTTGTATGGTTCAAGTGCCTTGAGTGGTATTGTGCATCTCCGAACAGAAATGGCAAGCAGTAAACCAATAACTCGAATTTCTGTTTTTTCAGGTTTATATAGTAAACCCGAACGTGCTAGTTTAATTTGGAACAATAACCCACAAATGCAGAATGGGTTTAGTGTTTTTCATTCGGCTAAAAAAAATCAATTTACCTATGCCTTATCAGCAAATTATTTTAAAGATAATGGATACCGTGAAGGAGAATATGATCAACGCTTGCGTTTAAATACAAATTTAAAATGGCAAACCAAGAATAGGTTTAGCTATGGCTTAAACATAGGGGCATTAGTCTCTAATGGCAGCTCTTTCTTGTTATGGGATTCTTATCAAAGAGGGTATCAAATTTTGGGAGGTCAAATTACCACCTCCCAGTCATCTAATTTTTATGCCGACCCGAGTTTAAGTTTTTTTACAGGTGCTTTTAAACACAATATTAGGGCCAGATTCATGTATATTTCAAACGATATTACGAATGCAGATCCTGCAGTAAATCAAGACAATTCCTCAAGAAATACTTATTCTGAATATCAGGTTCAAAGGTTTATTTCGAGTATTCAATTGAATATTACAGCTGGGTTTGCTAATAGCTTAAGTTATTCAAATTCACCATTATATCAGGGCGTGCAATCAAGCAGAAATCATGCGGCATTTATACAATTAGATCAAACCATTGCGAAGCGTTTAACCTTAAATGCTGGTGCGCGTTGGGAATATTTTAATATGAATGAAAGCAGTGAAAGTAAACCGGTTTTTAGAAGCGGTGCTAATTACGAATTAGCAAAAGCTACATTTATACGCACTAGTTATGGCCAAGGTTATCGTTTTCCTTCTATTGCAGAGCGGTATATTGAAACCAGTGTTGGTTTGTTAAACATATTTCCTAATCCAAATCTGGGATCTGAAACGGGATGGAATGCCGAAGTTGGAATAAAACAAGGATTCTCTTTGCAAGGTGTTAAAGGATTTATAGACATAGCATACTTTCATACTCAATACCAAAACATGATAGATTTTAATTTTGGTTTTTGGAGGCAGCCTGATCCATTGAATCCACTTTCAGGTATTGGTTTTAAAACATTGAATATTGGTGAAACTAAAATAACTGGCTGGGATATAAGTATGAATGCCAGCGGTAAATTAGGGCCTATGAAGATTCAAACCATATTTGGATACACCTATACTAATCCTATTATGTTAGATGTAAATAGAACTTTTGCAACAGATTCTATTGGCAATAATTACACTTTTAGAAGTACCAGAAGTGATAGTACAGATGTTCTTAAGTATAGGTTCAAACACCTCTTAAAATGGGATGTTCAACTAACATACAAGTCATGGCAATTTGGATACAGTCTAAGGTATAATAGTTTTATGGAAAATATTGATCGAATTTTCTTAGATATTGTGGCCGGAATGCCAGAAGCAAGAATTGCAAATCGTTCTGGAAATACCATTATGGATGCGAGACTTGCTTACCAGATAAATGCAAGATTTAAACTGGCATTAGTTATCAGTAATTTATTGAACGTTGAAGTAATGACCAGGCCAGCAGATATCAGACCACCGCGCCTGAGCATTATTCAATTTAATTATTCTTTTTAATCTTCCCAACTAAGTTCTAAATCTGTCAGTACTTTGTTTTGAATGATGTGACTTTCTATAATTTGTTCAACATCTGTTACCTGAACATTTTTGTAATAGGTTCCCTCAGGATAAATTACCAGCACTGGCCCATGTTTGCAGGCGTCCAAGCAGCCAGATTTCTGTGCTCTTATGGTTCCATTTAATCCCTTTTCTTTTAATATTTCCCTGAATTTTTCAAGAATTTCTTGTCCTCGTTGCTCTCCGCAGCAGGTCTTTCCTTCTGGTTTTTGGTTCGCACAAATAAAAATGTGTTTATCGTATCTCATATATTGTTTAATTAAGTAATAATCCGTTAAATTTCCATGTTTCCTGATTTGTTTTTTTGAAACCGGGCATTGGCAGATGAATGTAATCTGCCATTTTTACTATGGTTTTCATTGTTTTATTTTTGATGGGTATTCGATTCAAATTAAGATCTAATCCCAACATAAATTCTCTTTGAACCACTGTATTTGGTCCGCCATGATGAATAACAGCAGCAAAATTATTAATCCCATAACCTAGTCCCAAATTGATGTATTTAGGCCAATATTTTTTTGCATTTTTTGGTAATAATCCATTGATATCTGCAGTAAGCCAATAGATGTGCCCATCATAATCGCTGGTAAGGGACCAACCATTAAAATTGTTATTTAGGTAATGTGCGTGCGGAAAGTAGCTAAATTTATAGTTGAAATGTTGCAGGTAAGGAACCTTTCTTTGCAATACGGCATAGCCAATTCCAAGGCTGTTGGCCAATAAGTCTTGTGGTGAAAATTCAAAACTAGAAAATCCATCACCTATTTCTATACTTAAGGCCCAAGCAAAAGGTAAAACTACACTCACCCATTCACTGGTACTTTCCCTAAAATCTCCCCATTTCATCAATTCATAAAGCAAATTACTGTACATATAGCTGGTATAAAAATGCCCAACTTTATCGAGACCCAAACTGTAATTCCCAAAACCACCATCACTTCGCATTACAAACGGATGGTAGTTATTTTTCCACCACCAATTATACTCTAAATATAAGCTAGCTGTTTGTTGCGCAATGAGGGAAGCAATGATCCATTTTTGTTTAGAACCTACCTGCTCTTTGTTGCTGTGTATGCTATCGTTTAAAGATGTTTTCTGCTCCCATTGTATGCTATCGCAATTGGCTTCGGTTCGAACCAACTGACCTATTAAAAGTATCAATAAGAGATAGGTTTTCATTAATACTCAAAGTAAATACCTATGTGTGCAAAATTGCGCTGACTGGGATGAAAATACCCTCTTTCATCTGTTCCTTGAGAGTAATTGGCAGCGATACGAATGGCATGATCTACATCACTTATCATGGCATAGCCTAGCTGCAAATTAAGTGTGTGTTGGAAGTTTAATTCTTCCCTAAATTTGATATCTGCGCCATAAAACAGCGGAGCTAATTTTTTATTCTTAAACGGATAATGCACCATGCCCATTTGCCATAATTGCTTATGAGAAATATCTCCACTTGTTTTAAAATTATAGTTATAGAATAAACCTGCGTAGCTTAAAAAATGTTTGTTGATGCTTTGGTAAATAGCCATAACCTGATGGTAATCTTTGGCGTAATTTTGGTAATTTGCTCCGGCTATTATGGCATCGTCACTTAAATGCTGACTGCTATGTCCGGTTCCAAAACGCAAGAAAATAGGAGAATCAAATGAGATATCTACATAAATGTCTGCAAAATAATCAGAGTTTAAAACAGAACCTGCCTTGTTTAGTCTTAGTAGGGTGAGGTAGGTTGATCCTGCGGCACATAGTTGAGCTTTTATGTTCCCTTTTGATAAATTTAAAACAGGAAAAATATTTCCCATACTTACGCCATAACTAGTTTGGTCTAAGTTTCTACTAAAACTAAGCCGGTGAGCACGTGAATCTGCAGTAAAAATTCCCACAAGTTTTTCATTAGGGAAGCTTTTTACATGGAATGTAGTGCTATCTTTTGCCCAAGTTATTTGGCTTACAAGTAACAAATAAATTAATATTCTAAACATGCGTTTCCTATTTAATATTGCATATTTCCCAATGCGCGCAGCATAGCACTTGCCTTTAATAAACACTCCTCATATTCTTGTTCGGCCTCGCTATCTATGGTAATGGCAGATCCAACTTCAAAATTTACATATTGTTTATCTGCATTGTATTGTATGCTGCGAATAACCACATTAAAATCAAAATCTTCGTTAGGGGCAAAATAGCCAACGGATCCGCTATATAAGCCTCTTTTGGTGTTTTCGTATTGCTCTATGAGTTTCATGGCCATTACCTTTGGAGCACCTGTCATGCTGCCCATTGGGAATGCATTGGCAATCGCAGTTACTGGGTTTAATCCATCTATAATGGTACTAGAAACAGTAGAAATCATTTGATGCACCTGTTTAAAACTATAGATGCCAAATAGTTCATTTACTTCAACGCTGCCCGTTTCACTACTTTTAGCCAAATCATTTCTTACCAAGTCTACAATCATCAAATTTTCTGCTCGTTCTTTTTCTGATTGCAACAATGCTAACTTCAGGCCAATATCTTCTTCCTCATTGGTAGCTCTTTTAATAGTGCCTTTAATAGGTTGAGAGTAAAGTTTATTAAGAGATTTTTTCATAAACCGCTCCGGGCTTGCAGATATTAAATACTTGTTTTGATGTTTTATAAAACATGAAAATGGGGTAGGAGAAACTCTTTGCAATTCATGGTAAGTATTTAATGGATTGATACTAGTGTTTTCAGCAAAAAACTCTACACAATAATTTAATTCATAAACATCTCCCTGTACAATGTGTTCTTGTATTTTTTTTACGGTATCAATATAGGTTTCTTTACTTACTCTTTGCTGTATTTGAATAGGTAATATAGCTTCCTCATGATACGTTGTTTGTTGAATAGCTGACAGTATTTCATCTCCCTGTTCACTCATTACCATGAGCTGTCCGTTGGTATCAATTAAAATAACATGCAGTGGGGCAAAGAAAAATAGCGGATCAAATCCTATAGGATCTGAATGTGAAGAAGTTAATTTCTCGAGCTGATTTTTTAAATCATAGGTTAAATAGCCAAATAAGGGTGTTTGTTGCGCATGTTTATCCACGAACTCCTTAAATTTTTCCCAATCATTTTGGCCCGAACCCACTAATTCATCTATACTACCCACCGCTAGTGCAAACTCTATTTCTTGCAATTGTAAGGCATTTTCAATATGATTATTATCTAAAATGCATACGGTATTAAATTGTTGGGCCCAAGCACATGCTTTTTTCTTAAATTCATAAGTAGATGCTAATGGGGAACTTAAAAAATCACTTTCCATGCTTCCTTTTTTCTGTTAATAAATCTCTGCGCTCAAAAATAAGGATAAACATAAAAACATATGCATGCCAAATAATTCTGCCATCTGCAATGGTAGTAAAAAAGCTAAATAAATATAAAACAAATATGCCTATCAGTCCGCCCAGAGCTCCCATACTCGTGCTGCTTTGAAATAGTTTAATTTTATGACTATATAGTTTAATCAATAACAATAAACCTGGCAAGCCCAAACTAAGAATAAATGATAAGATTGTATTCGTTCTTTGTAGGTTGTATTTTGCAGCTTCTAAATTAAATTGTAATGG
>CANHDN010000131.1 GCA_947459415.1 Bacteroidota bacterium | reverse complement strand
TTGAAAGTAATCTCATTATTTATCCTAATCCTGCTTCAGACGCGATCTGGGTTAAACATCATAAAGTTAGTGAAATAGATGCTATTGAAATTTACGATTTAGCGGGTAAATTGGTTAAAATTTGGCCTAGCATTAACCAGGATGCAAATACAGAAGCTATTCTAATACATGTAGTTGGACTGAACCCAGGCATGTATGTATTGCATATCAAAATGGGTAATGAAGTGATGATAAGGAAATTGAATCTGATGTAAATTGAAATAGCGCCAATAAGCTTATTAGTAGTTTTCGGGTATAGCATGAGAATTTTCTATTTCTCCCCTATATTTGCAGACTATTATGCAAAAATCTGTTGCCTTTTACACCCTGGGTTGTAAACTCAATTTCTCTGAAACATCTACTATTGGAAGGAGTTTGAGCGCGCAAGGTTATCAAAAAGTAGATTTTCATGAAGGAGCAGATGTATATGTAATTAACACTTGCTCGGTTACAGACAATGCCGATAAAAAGTGTAAAAAAATTGTGAAAGAGGCATTGCGCCATAACCCCGAAGCATTTATTACAGTGATAGGTTGTTATGCCCAATTAAAACCACAGGAGATAGCGAATATTGAAGGCGTGGATTTGGTATTGGGTGCGGCAGAAAAATTTAACATTAGCGATTACCTGGGCGAAGCAAAAAAACTAGAAACTGCCATTGTAAAAGAAGGTAAGATAAAAGAAGTTTTAGATTACCATGCATCTTATTCTATTGGTGATAGAACACGTACCTTTTTAAAAGTACAAGACGGATGTGATTACTTTTGTTCCTTTTGCACCATTCCATTGGCTAGAGGTTCAAGTAGAAGTGACACCATTGCCAATGTGGTTAAACAAGCAGAAGAAATTGTAGCTAAAGGCACAAAAGAAATTGTTTTAACAGGTGTAAATACAGGAGATTTTGGGTCGAGCCGAGATGAAAATTTCTATATGCTTTTAAAAGCGCTAGATAAAGTTAATGGATTAGAACGACTCAGAATAAGCAGTATTGAACCTAATTTACTAACAGACGAAATCATAGAATTTGTAGCTTCTGAAAGCCGTTGCCTTGTACCTCATTTTCATATTCCATTGCAATCTGGTTCAGACCAATTATTGAAGAGCATGCGCAGAAAATACGATACAGCTTTATACACTTCACGCATAGAAAAAATTAAAAAATTGATGCCTGATGCTTGTATTGGTGTAGACGTAATTATTGGATATCCGGGTGAAACAGATGAGTTATTTTTAGAAACTTATAACTATCTGAACCAATTAGCTATTTCTTATTTACATGTATTTACTTATAGTGAAAGAGCCAATACCACCGCTCAAAAACTGCCAGGCAAAGTTCCAATGAAAACAAGGAATGAAAGAAGTAAAATGCTACATATTTTAAGCGATAAAAAGCGTAGATTTTTTTACGAGCAGCAGCTTAATAAAAGCTTTCCTGTGTTATGGGAGGCAGAAAATGACCAGGATATCATGTATGGCTTTACCAGCAATTATGTAAAAGTAAGGACCCCATACGACCCTTCATTAGTGAATGAGATTATGGAAGTTCGTTTGACTCAAATTACAGAAGATATGACTGTGCAAGTAAAGCAATTAAGTCTGGTTCAATAAAACATTCATTGATCATGTCTATTTGCCATTCTAGCATTTTTGCATTAATAACCTGTGGCGGAAATAGTGAAAGAATGGGGAATGCCAAAGCCTTATTAAACTATCATGGTATGCCACAATATCAGTGGCTATTATTTCTTTGCAAACAATTAGCCATGGATGCTGCCATATCATGCAAAGCTGCGCAAAGGGATTGGTATGAGGCAAACACGCCAATTCTGTTAGATGATGAAAATCTTGGATTTACTGGACCCATGCTATCCCTTTTAAGTAGCATGAATCAAACTGCTGAAAAACCTATATTTTTATTAGGTTGCGACTATCCCCTGCTAAACCTACATGATATTGAACACCTCATTAATACTTTTGAGAAAGAAAATAAAACTTGCGCTATTTATTCTGAAGAGACCTTGAAATACGAGCCTGTTTTAGCCATTTATCATCCAAAAGATTTTAAAAAGCTACAAGAACAGTATTTGAAAAAAGAATTTTCGTTACAAGTATACTTACACACTATTGAAGCATTCAAAGTTTATCCTAAGCAGGCGCATACACACAAAAGCTTCGATACCCCAGAAGACTTTCTTAATTTTCGTGAATTACGAAACGCTTAATGAAGCTGCGGTTTGAACCAACAAATTCTAAGAAATAAACGCCTTGTTCCCAATCAGGAATTTGAAAGCTAAGACTATTATTAACTGCCTCAGAATACATTAATTTACCTTGTGGTTGATAGATGTTTATCACGCCATTTTCTATTGGAGTAATACTTAATAATTCACCTTTTCTAATGGGATTAGGAGAAATATTTGTGATTAAGGCCTCACTCACTTCATATACGTTTGTAACATTTTCATTTGTATAAAACGTATCTATTGAACCAAATACCGTACAAGTGTTACCTTCGCTAATTGCTTTTACCCTCCAGGCAAAGGGCCAATTACCAAATAAATCTAATTGAACAAAAGTATCGTTCACTAAACGGTCTACATTTAAAAAATTCCAATCCCCAAAACGGGCAATTTGAAGGTGGTAAGCAAATGCATTTGGAACTGCGTTCCACTTAAACGTTATATTTTTGCTACTTACATTTGAATCAAGATTTAGTGGTGCTATCTTTTGTGGTGCTGTTAACAAATTATTTAAAGCAGAAACTTTTGAAATACGTCTGCTCTGCAAATCATTTTGCATAGATAATATCTGTTCTGTACTAAATCGACTATGGCAATTATCAGAGGCATAATTCATATACAAAGAACTATCTGGTTTAAAAATTTGTCCAATTGGATCAGTTAGTGTGTACGGCAGCGGACAAGCCCATCTTTGAGAAACATAATCAGCTTTTGTATCGCAAAAACCATCACCAGCAGTTCTACAATTGCTGCCATCTAGCCGCTCAATATCAGAAGGTGAAGGGGTACCTCCTCCTTCCCATCCTAAAAAAGTATGAGGTAATCCAAAAAAATGTCCGAGTTCATGCGCCAAGGTTGTAGCCATTGGCATTTGACAAGAATTTTTAACTAAAACAATATCTAAATCACCAAAATAAACCCCGCACCAAGTACTTCCAGCATTGTGGAAATACACATTTACCATTCCAGGCACTTTTGCTTCATATGCTACACCATAAATGGCATCAAAATCTGCTCTATTTAGCGCATCATCATTAATATAGGTAACGGGTTGAGCCAAGTAGAAATGAAAACCTACAGGCGCAAAACGTTGATTTATTTCGCAAAGAGCCGACATCAAATGAGTTATAGAATAATATCCAATTCCAGCAGAATTTCCTACAATATGAACCTTGAGAGGAACAAACTGCGTGCTTTTTTGAAGATTGAGTTGAGGATTATTTTGCAACTTTTGTTGAAAAAGCTTTACATTCTGAATTTGACTCGGTGTAAATTTATGATAACAAGAAAGCTCTTGAGCTTTTATTATCAGCGGTAATACACTAAAAAACAGAAAAATATATTTTAATTTTTGCATTACTTCAAACTTATAACATTCTTGTGAGTAAATTGATTTACAATATCACTTTTTTAATGAATTGCCTTTTATACATTTGTACTGCAATAATTTTCAAATGAAGAACATAACAGTTATAGGATCAGGAACAATGGGCAATGGAATTGCTCATGTGTTTGCACAAAACAATTACCAGGTAAATTTGATTGATGTAAACGAAATTCAATTAAAAAAAGCCATTGAAACCATTGGTAAAAACTTAGATAGAATGGTAGCTAAAGGAAGCATAACAGAGGATGTAAAATTAAGTACGCTAGCTAACATTCATACATTCACAAACTTAAAAGAAGCAAGTGTGCATGCAGACTTAATTATTGAGGCAGCAAGCGAAAATATTAATATTAAATTAGACATTTTTAAGCAAATAGATGAGTACGCGCCCACACATTGTATTTTAGCTTCTAACACCTCTTCCATTTCTATTACTAAAATTGCAAGTGTTACCAAACGACCAGAAAAAGTTATTGGTATGCACTTTATGAACCCGGTGCCTGTGATGAAATTAGTAGAGGTAATAAATGGCTACAAAACATCTAAAGAGGTTAGTTTAGCCATTGTAAACCTTTCTAAAGCAATTGGAAAAATTCCAGCTGAAGCAAATGACTATGCTGGATTTATTGCAAATCGTATTTTAATGCCTATGATCAATGAGGCAATAATTTGCTTGCAAAGCGGCGTGGGAACGGTAGAATCAATTG
Organism: Bacteroidota bacterium; assembly: GCA_947459415.1. GTDB lineage: Bacteria > Bacteroidota > Bacteroidia > UKL13-3 > UKL13-3 > B1. Next base: position 2,186 of record CANHDN010000131.1, on the reverse strand, counting down.
ATACAGTGATGAAACTAGGCATGGCTCACCCTATGGGTCCATTGCAATTAGCAGATTTTATTGGTTTAGATGTTTGTTTGGCCATCATGAATGTGCTTTATGAAGGTTTAGGTGATACTAAGTATGCTCCTAGCCCGCTTTTAGTAAACATGGTTACTGCTGGCATTCTAGGTGCAAAATCTGGTGAAGGTTTTTATGTATATACACCAGGTTCTAAGGAATTGGTTGTATCACCAAGGTTTATCTAAAAACAGGTTGGCTAAGCAAATATTTATATAAATGATTATTAAAGATATTGCTTTAGCAAAGTTAATTTTAACACAGGGAAATCTACTTGCCATTCCCACCGAAACCGTTTATGGATTGGCGGCGAATGCCTTTGATGCCTCGGCAATAGCAAATATCTATCTGGTTAAAAATAGACCTCAATTTAATCCTTTAATTATACATAGTAATTCTCTTGAGCGTTTTTTTAATTGGGGTTTACAGTTGCCAGAAAGTGCCTTAGCATTAGCCCATGCTTTTTCTCCCGGACCAATTACTTTTGTGGTTCCAAAAAGTGATGCTATTCCAGATTTGGTTACAGCCGGACAAAATACGGTTGCTATTCGAATTCCCAATCATCCTATTACATTAGAATTATTAGGTTCATTAGATTTTCCCTTGGCGGCGCCAAGTGCTAATTTATCTGGTAGTGTAAGTCCTACTTGTGCAGAAGATGTTGAAGCCCAGCTAGGAAATAGAATTGGAGCCATTTTAGATGGTGGCAGGTGCCGTGTAGGTTTAGAGTCTACCATCCTCTCATTTGTTGACAATAAACCTAAATTATTGCGATTAGGTGGATTATCCATAGAAAAAATTGAACAGGTTTTAAAAATTAAATTGGATACCACAGCCTTAATAAACAATGAAAACCCTCAAGCTCCTGGAATGATGAGCAGGCATTATGCCCCAAAAACTCCACTATACTTAGACGCTGCAGAAAACCACCTACAAGAAGCAAACTATAATGAAATGGCATTTATAGGCTTCAAAGTTAAACATCCTAATATTGTTGGTTCGAACCAAATTATATTAAGCGAAAAAGGTGATTATGCAGAGGCAGCCCAGCAGCTTTTTGCCGCCATCAGAATGGCAGATTCAATGGGAAAGAAACTAATTATTGCAGAATTATTACCTGCAGAAAATTTAGGATTAGCCATCAACGACAGATTAAAAAGAGCAGCAGTAAAATAGCTTTAAATCCTTCCAATAAAAAAAGGGATACATTCATTTGAACATATCCCTTTTTTTATAATAATCTATTGAATATTACTGTTTGATGGCTTTAATTACTTCTGTTTTATGTTGAGTATTCACCTTAATAAAATAAATACCTGCCTGATTTTTTTGTAAATCATCTAATAAAATAGTTTGTTCACCTACCTGTAAATTTCGGGTTTGCTGAGATATCAAACGACCATTTACATCTATTATTTGAATGGTGGCTTGAATAGCTTCCTTACTTACAATTTGAACAGTCGTTAACTCAGTAAATGGATTTGGATATAAAGAAATTGAATTTTCTAACAACTCTTTATTCCCTACAGATTTAATAATAGAGTAGGATTCCATGCCATCTATATCTACCTGACGCAAGCGGTAATGTAATTCATTTACACCATTTAATTCAAAGGCATTGAGGTCTATCCATTGATAAGTATTTACCCTACTGCTGTTTCCATTTCCTTTAACAAAACCAATGGTATAAAAATTTTCACCATTTACAGAACGCTCTACATAAAATCCTTTATTCATTTGCTCTGAAGCCGTTTTCCAATCTAAGTATACGTTTCCACTGGTAGATTTAGCATCTATACTAAGATAAGTAACAGGCAATGGGTTATTATTACCTTGTGTTCCTGTAAAAATTCCAAAAGAATTTTGAGCAACAGTAGTAAACAACCTAGCAGCATTACCCTGTGTTGCCGATCCAGAGATTAATTGCCAGTTTGTATTTAACCTAGCCATATTAGCTACATTCATATTGGCTACAGAACCTCTAATAGCAGAATCTGCCAATAAATTTAATTGATAGGTAAAGCCTGTTCCACCTGTGGCAGTAATTTGGTGATAGGCATTAAAGAATGTGCTAGCTGGCAAAGTACTCGGAGGATTTACTCCAGAATAATACCTAACAGCTAAAT
>CANHDN010000130.1 GCA_947459415.1 Bacteroidota bacterium | reverse complement strand
GTTCATGAATGCATCCTATAGAACAGGGAATTTACATGCATTTACCATCGGTATAGAAGCATTTAAGGATGAGAGTATGGATTATGCATTAAAACGTCATAATATATACTATACCAAAACTTTTGATGTTAGGATGTTGGGGCTTTTGGGTGGTCACGAATTTTTGTTTAACCGCATGATTTTTTCTCAACAATTAGGATACTATTTGCACAATGAAATTCCGAAAGAGTTTGTTGGCAGATTTTACCACCGTTTTGGCATCAATTACAAACTTACCAAAAATCTAATGCTTGGCCTGAACCTAAACTCAAACATGCAAAAGGCCTACATCTTCGACGCCCGTATGGTATTTAGTTTGTATCATTAAAATGCTAATGGCCAAGAGCCAAGGGCCAGAAGCCTCTCCTATAATTCCGCTTTCATGCCGGCTTCTACGCGTATGGGTAATTTGTTTTCTTTAGGAGGAATAGGGCAAGTGTATTTGCTATTGTAGAGGCAATACGGATTGTAAGCTTTGTTAAAATCAATGATTAGCTCTGTGCCTGCTGTTTTGTCTAAATCAATGTATCTGCCGCCTCCGTATGTTTCAACTCCGCTTGTAGCATCTGTAAAAGGAAGCAGTAAATAGTTTTCTGCACCTGGTTTTTTTACAACTTGCTCTAGCACCAATAATTCATAGGATTTGCCTAGAAGTTCAAATTTTGCCACTGCATATTGTTTGTATGGTTTGGTGGCATCGTGTGAGTGAGGCAGCTCAAATATACTATCGGTTTTAAGTAAGCTAAGACTTGCTTTTACTCTATATTTTTCATGGATAGGAAAAAACTTGATGCCTTTAAAGGTATAAAACAAATGGCTATCAAGAGGCGATTCTTTTGGATTAAAAAAGTGCTCATTAATCGCCATTCTCTCGCTGGATATTTCTTGCCTGTAGGCTGGGTCTTGTATGTCCTCATAACAAGCTCCAAAAGCTATAAGCCAACAGCTAACAGCTAATAAGCTCCTACTGTACCTTAGCCGATTTAGCATGTAAAACATTTTTCTTGGTAGTATTTAAATGTACAAAAGCAGCAACCTCTAAGTTTGCTGAATTCCAAGATTTACTGCGAAGGATGCGATATTTTTTATAAAACACCCTGCCTGGCTCATAGCTCGCATTTAAAAAATCACCAAAATAACTCGTAACCATCGCACGCAACACATGGTTGTGCACGTAATTGTCTTCATAAATACTTGCACCTTGCGCATCTTTACTTTCTTGTACATCTATGATTCCATTTTCTGCTAAGGCAATGCTTACATATTGTGAATCACTTACTGCAGTGGTATAACTTAGTGTAACTTCAACTTCAATAGAATCGCCCGTATTTTTCGCTTTTACATCTATATTTACCGGTGTTGGTTCAGCCAAATCTTGTGCGGCATAGGCAGCCCATTTTTGATAATCTATGTTGCGGTGAACTTCTGAACCAAACAATTTTCTATTTACATTCCCAATTGGTAAAGATCCTGTTTGCCCAAATCCAACCATCTCAAAAATACGCGCGCCTGGTTCCGTTCTAAAATCGTATTTGCTCGTTTTTTTATCCCCTTTTGCAGCGTCGAATGGGCGAGTTAAGGGTGTCATGATGCCCAAAGGGTGCATGGTTAAGATGACAACCCTATTTGCGTTATTTTCAGCAATCAATTTTGCTTCTGCTTGTGCCTTGGGGCAATTTGGGCATTGCACGCCAGTAAATTCCTCAATATAAATAGCCCTTGCTTGCGCAGCAGGTGCTGGTAATTTAATATAGCTGGTATCACCTATGGTTCTATCTGGCGTAAAGTTAATATACGGTGGTTCTTCTTTACAAGATGCCAAAGCAAAAGTTACACTAAGAAATACAAAATAAATAGCTTTTCTCATATCCTTAAAAATTAGTCATTAATGTTAATCTAACTCCACTAAATGCGGGCTCCACCCTACATACCCCTCCCGTACAGTTTACACCTTCTACTTGTTTTATATAACCACCTGTAAAGCGCGTGCTTTTAAATGTGCAAGCCCCAAATACATTCCAATAGTGAACCAATTCAAATTTATTTTCACCACTTGGTTTATTTCTAGCACCAGGTTTTACGTTTACCATATCTCCAAAACTAAATGAATAATGTGGCGCAATGTTAAATTCTACAGACCCATTCACAAAGCTACCTAAATCTTGTTTGGTCTCTAGGTATTGTGTTTCTATGCGTATAGACTTATTATTACTTAATTTATAGGTAGCTTCTCCAAAAATAGTATTGGCTACAACATATGGTACACCTGGTTTTGCCTCAAATAATCTTTGGTTGTAATTGATGATTTGGTAGCCTAATAACATTTTAAATTTCTTAGTAAATTTATGCTGAACCTCTACGTAATATTCTCTGAAATACCTGTTAGAGTCTGCTTCAAAGTTTACAGGGTTTACTGTGTTGCCTTTAAAACTACCCAGCGGTGTGGTAATGGCAGTATTAAAATTAAGTTGGGTTTGGTATTTTTTTAAGGATTTTGGCTTGTATGTTAGGTCTAATTGGAAGCCATTTTCTCCCCATTCTTGGGTAAAGGCATTATAACGTGCCAGCAAGCGATACACATTTTGGCGGGTAACAGAAGGAAGGTAAGCAATCATACCAAGGTTTTGATTTTCTAGGGGTGAGCTTCTAAATGAAAATCTATCTATGTACCTGTATTGGGCATTAATACCGAATCCCTTTTGCGAATAACTTAATGAGGTTAAATAGGCCTTACCTTTATGCAATTCCATTAAATCGTTGTTGGGGTTTATAATAGCCTCCGGTGTTTTTTCGGCCAATTCTAAGTACCAAGATAAATTTTTATAGCGTAATGTATTATAAACATTGTACACAAAAACGTTATAGGTAGGATAGAATCGCTGTTCTAAATCATAGTTATTGATGGTAGCCGCCATTACATTCATGGTGGTTTGATCAATGGTTCTATTTACAATGCTAACACCTGGTTCTAAACTAAAATTTTCTGTTAAGTTAAAATGATGTTCTGCATTAGCACCTTTTAATACTACCGGCCGTAAATCGAACCTAAATTTTTGCAATCCAGTAAATGCTTTAATGGTTGTATTCTCGCTTGGTGAATATTTGACATGAACTCCTTGAACAGCAAAATCTAATCCTAAATTTCTGTCTTCAAAAGCCCTAAATACCATGCCACTGGCAAACTGGTCGTAAAAATAACCTGCAGTGATGCTTAATTTATCAATGTCTTTTTTTACACTGTATATACCTAAACCACTTCGAGTATATGCTTCTTGGGGGTTTAGTAGGGGAGAGTTATTAAACAAATCAAATCGGGCAGTAAAAGTATAACCATTAATTTTGTAGTTAAGCAAAAGCCAAGCATCTGCAGAGGATAATTCTTTTTGGTATTGTGTGGTGGTTGCACCAATAGCAGAATCTCTTACATAAAACTGATTGGTAGTTTGAAAATTTCCAGAAAATTCTCCCTTCTCTGTTTTCTTATCACCATCTTGTGCATTGGCTACTCCTCCAAGCAATAAAAATAGAAAAGTGCCGAGTGTGAGTTTTCTTAACATAAAAATTATGATTAACCTATTATTTTCCTTTAAATACAATTTCTTCTGCATCTCCCCACAGCTGTTCAATGCCATAAAAATCTCTTTTCTCATCCTGAAACACATGCGCTACCACGTTGAAAAAGTCTAATAAAACCCACTCTAGGTTTTCAAATCCCTCACGATGCAAAGGATTTTCATGTAAACGTTTTTTCACTTCTTCCTCCGCACTTTTGGCAATGGCTTCCACTTTTTTGTCGTTGTCTGCGCTGCTAATAACAAAATAATCTGAAGAAGCACTTTGAATTTTTCGCATATCTAAAATGCGAATATTTTCTGCTTTCTTTTCATACATGCCTTGCGCTACGGTTAATGCCAGTAGCAAGCCGGGTTCCATTATTTGCAGCTCTGCAGCCTTTTTACTACTTGCTTTTTTTACTGCAAGCTTTTTAGGAGCTGCTTCTTTTTTTACTGCGCTAACTTTTTTAGCCGCTGTTTTTTTTGGAGCAGCTACTTTCTTTGCTGCTGTTTTTTTTGCGATTTTTTTCGCTGGAGTTATTGCCATCTAAATTCTACCTGTAAATTTGACGCAAAATAAGCATTTTTCTTTGGCACAACAACCTTTAAATATTGGCTCTTATTCTGTGTATTTAGAGCAAACTACTTCCAGCAACGACGAACTTAAGTTGTTGGTTAATAATAGCCAAGTGCCAGAGGGAGCAATTGTGTATACTCAATTTCAAACAAAAGGGCGCGGGCAATTGCAGAATACATGGGAGTCTGAGTTCGGCCTAAATTTGCTTATTAGTATTTATTTGAAGCCACAATTTTTATTGGCTGAAGATCAGATTTGGCTCAATTTGGCTTGCAGCTTAGCCCTCAGAGAAACCGCTGAGGTTTTGAGTAATGAAGCTGTGTATATCAAATGGCCAAATGATATTTTTATTCAGCGTCAAAAAATTGGGGGTATTTTGATAGAAAATATTTTACAAGGCAATAGAATACGCATGTCTATTGTTGGAATGGGCTTAAATTTAAACCAAGAGCTATTTTCTTCCCCAAATGCAGCTTCTATTTTTAATTTCATCAATCATCGGGTCGACCCAAACCAAGCTCGTACCCTGTTGTGTGAAAAGCTCAACCATTTTTACGCCCTCTTGATGGGGAATAAACGGGCTTTGTTATGGGATTTATATCATACTCATTTATTTGCAAAGGGTCAACTAGCACTTTTTGAGAAAGAGGGTGCGTTTATAAAGGGTGAAATTCTGGGAATTGATAAAAAAGGAAAACTACATATCATGCATGATGATGAAATAAAGAGTTATGCAAATAAAGAAATTGCTTTTATTCGTATCATAAATGAGCACTAAAAAATCTATTGTAATAGACGCTGGTAATACCAGAATAAAAATGGCCATGTTTGATCATGATGCTTTATTGCATGAACAAATATTGACCTATGAAAATTGCAGAGAGCCACTCCGTGCTTGGTTGGGTTCAGAACAAATAAACCAATTACTGATCAGTGATGTGGGTGGTAAATTACCAGATTATTTACCAGTTCATATCCCTTGTCCTGTTATTTGGTTGAATGTTGAAACGCTTCTCCCATTTAAAAATTTATACCAATCTAAGGCCACCCTTGGCGCAGATAGAAAGGCCCTAGTTGCTGCTGCTATGCATTTTTACCCCAAGAAACCTTGCTTAATTATAGATGCCGGAACTTGTGTAACTTATGATATACTTAATGCGTCTGATGAATACTTGGGTGGAAGCATAAGCCCAGGTTTACAAATGAGACTAAAAGCCATGCATAGCTACACAGCCAAATTGCCTCATCCTGATTGGGTGGATATTCCTTCCTTAACTGGCCAAAATACTGAAGCTTGTTTGTTAAGTGGTGCTTATTATGGTTTAATCGCAGAAATAGAGTACCTGACGGCACAATATGAACAGCAATTTCCAGGTTTACATGTTTTACTCACTGGTGGCGATGCCCAAATGTTGGCAAAGCGCATAAAAACAAGCATATTTGTACACGAACATTTATTGTTATTTGGATTACATAAAATTTTAACTCACCATGCACAATAGCGCCAAGCGGCTCGTTTTATTTATTATTATTGGTATTTGGGCTTGCGCCAACATAGTAAATGCACAAAATATTACCAAATCGCCTTATTCCATAGTGGGAATTGGGGATGAAATTTATGCGGGTAATGCCAGCACCTTTTCAATGGGGCAAACCAATCAAGCCATTCGTAATCCATATGCCATCAATATTTTTAATCCAGCTTCCTTTTCAGCTACCAGAACCACTAACATAGAAGCTGGCGCCACATACAGCCTAGGTTCCTTTAAATCTAATAATAGTAGTGCAGATGTAAACAATGCTTGGATTGCTTACCTTAATTTTGCACTACCTATCTCAGTAAAAAGGGGAATTGGTTTATCTTTTGGTTTAACCCCATTTTCTGGTTTGGGATATAATATTCAATCAGAAACCAGTATTCCAGGAGACTCTGCGCGCATTCCTGTTTTATATAATTTTGTTGGCAGGGGCGGATTAAGTAGATTCTATTTGGGTTATGGCATGCGCCTGCATAGGATGGCCAGTTTGGGTGTAAATGCTAATTATTTATTTGGCGAAAATACCAATACCACTCAATTGCTTATTCCACCGGGTTATAGAATGTTTAATACCAATGAAGACAAACGTACTTATATAAATGGCTGGGTATACGACATAGGACTTCAATTGCATGATACTTTTACCCGTGTTGTTAAAAATGAATTGCGTGAATATGAGTGGATTATAGGTGGAACCATTTCACCATTATCTCAATTAAATGCAGAACAAAGTTACTTGCTACGCAGCTTGCCTATTGGTAGTACAGGAGGTTCACGTGATACTATTTATTCTGAAACAGGTGTGTTAGGGACTGTGGTAATGCCATTATCTTGGAAAGCAGGATTGAGCTTTGCCAGAAAAGATG
>CANHDN010000129.1 GCA_947459415.1 Bacteroidota bacterium | reverse complement strand
TCAAAAGAAAAGGTTTCTGTTCAGAAAATATTCAAACATTAGGCAACTTTGATACAAAAAATTAGTATTTACAAATGGATTTGGTTAAGTGCAAACCTATTGCCAATGTTAGGTTTTGCACAAAATGATAGTCTTGAAAAATTAAAATACCCAAGCACCTATGTTACTGAATACGATATAGATAGAAATCTAAATGCTCATTTAGAAGATACTGCCCTCAATCAGAACGAAATATATCACCCGTACTATAAAAATCATGGAATATTTCAAGATTTGGGAAATATAGGAACAGCGGGAAGAAGTTTATTTTTTAATTTTGATAGACCCAATGATTTTAATCTCGGATTTAATCCTTATCAAATATTTTATAAAAGAGCGGAAGATACTCGCTATTACAAAACAAAATTACCCTACACAGATTTCAATTATACGCAAGGCCAAAGAGAATTATTGATGCTTGCCGCAAAGTTTTCATATAATTTCACTCCAAGATTAAACTTAGGTGTTGATTATAATAGGATTACCTCCGAAGGATTTTATCCAAGGCAGTATACTAGCCTCTATTTTACCAAGTTATTTGGTAGTTATCATAGTAAAAATAATAGGTATACTATGCTAGGTAATATCATCTGGAACAGAGGAGTTCTAGACGAGAATGGTGGTATCAGAAATGATTCACTTTTTGAAAGTTTGAGAGGGCCAAATAAAGCAGCTCCCGTTCACTTGTTAAACAGTCAAAGTAGGTTTAGAAATAACGTAATTTATGCCAAGCAGTACTTTTATTTGGGTAAAATGAACACCAAAATAATTGATGGTGACACCAGTTACCAAATGAGTAAAGCTGGTTTTATTGCCCATACTTTTAAATATGAAAAAGATAATTACTTTTTTGATAATCCACTGGGTGATACAAGTAGCTTATTATTTCCTGCTACCGGAAAAATTGATAGTTCAAATATTTTTTATGACTCAATTAGTAGTTTTTCGGTGATGAATCGATTGTCTTATTCTTATTGGACCAAGAGCAACGAAAAACAACAAAGCTTTATTGAATTTGCACTTAGCCATAAATATATTGAAGTACAGCAAATGGAGGAAAAGCGAATTTTTAATAATATATATACTGAAGCCCGATTAGAACGTATTCCTAAAAACGATCAAAATATTGGTATTAAACTATTTGGTAGTTATTGTTTAACTGGGTTCAACCAAAACGATGTCAAACTTAATGCTGAGCTATTATTTGTCACAAAAAAACTAAACGTAAGTGGTGGGATCAACAACCACTTATTTACACCAGACTACACCCACATACATTATCGCTCTGCTCCTTTTAGCTGGAATAATAGTTATTCTAAAGTAAATGTTACACATTGGCGTGCAGCTATCCAAACAAAGGAATTAAGACATAATTTAAATCTATCCATTAATCAATATCTAATTGCAAATTGGGTTTATAATGGCACCAATCTTAATCCAGAACAAAGCAATAAATTATTAGTTATAAATACCCTGGAAGCAAGTAAAACGATTCAAACAGGAGTAGCTTTTTTTGAACATAAAATATGGTTACAGCAAGCAAATATTGACTTAGTACGTTTACCGTTTTTTGGAGGTTTTGCTAGGTATTATGTTGCAGGAAAAATTTTTAAAAAGGTCCTTGAACTGCAAGTTGGAGCTGAGGCATTTTATAATTCTTCATTTTATGGGAATGCTTATCATCCTTCTGCACGGGTTTTTTATTTGCAAAACCAAACACAAATTGGCAACTATCCCTTAGTAGATTTTTTTGTAACAGGTAAAGTGATGACGGCTATCATTTATGCCAAATACGAACATGCAAATATGGACTTTTTACAAGCTGGATTTTATAATACACCTCACTATCCCCTACCTGTTCGAGTGTTTAGACTTGGTATGCGATTAAGATTATATAACTAATCAGTATTTTTGATTAGATTTGATTAGGTTTCATCAATTAAAATAATCATGAATAACTTAAAACTAAACAGAAAAAAATTCTTAAAGACAACTACCTTAGCAGGATTAGGTGTTTTTGCCCTTGGTATAGAGGCGAAAAATGCTTCAAATACAAGCATTTACAAAAACGACTTAATGCCCGTAAATGGTAAGTTTGAGTTAATTCCTTTAAGCTATTCTTACAGCGCTTTAGAACCATTTATTGATGCCCAAACGATGGAAATACATCATGGGAAACATCATCAAGCATATGTAAATAAATTAAACGAAGCCTTAATCTTAATGCCAAGCTTGCAGAATAAATCTTTAGAAGACTTGTTATTAAACGTTTCAAGTTTACCTGAAAACATAAGATCAACAGTTAAAAATCATGGTGGTGGACATTGGAATCACAGTTTCTTTTGGAAAAGTTTAAAGATAGGCACCAAAATGGGTGATAAATTTTCAAACTTAGCAGCTAAATCATTTGGCAGTATTGAACAATTTAAAGCTAATTTTGAAAAAGCATCCATGGGAATTTTTGGATCAGGATGGGCATGGATTGTTGAGCAAGATGGACAATTAAAAATATTTACAAGCGCAAATCAAGATAACCCTATTATGGATGCAGGTAAAGACCCAAATCGGATTCCTAAAGTTTTATTAGGAATTGATGTTTGGGAGCACGCCTACTACTTAAAACACAAAAATAAGCGCGCAGATTATGTTTCAAATTTTTGGAATGTGGTTAATTGGGATGAAATTGAGATACTTCTGAAGTAATTAAAAATTATTTTTGTATTTAACCCAGCATTTTATAGATTTGCAGTCCCTAAAAATGGTGGTTTTAGCTCAGTTGGTTAGAGCGCCTGATTGTGGTTCAGGAGGTCGCCGGTTCGAGCCCGGTATTCCACCCCCATTTTAAAGCTCTCGATTTTCGAGGGCTTTTTTTTTGCCTAAATATAAAATAAAAAAAACCTCACAAATCTGTGAGGTTTTAAGGAGTACCCAGAGCCGGGGTCGAACCGGCACGAGGGTGAGCTCACTGGTGTTTGAGACCAGCGCGTCTACCAATTCCGCCATCTGGGCAAAAAAGCCACTAGCTTTGAGGCTAAGTGGCTTATGTGGTCTCGACAGGATTCAAACCTGTAACCTTCTGATCCGTAGTCAGATGCTCTATTCAGTTGAGCTACGAAACCCTTAGTGGGCTGCAAATGTAGTTAAACTATCAATAAATACAAATGGGTTAAGAAAAAAATACCAACCCACCTGTATAACAGCTACAAATTTTAATTTAAACCTGCTAATGTTTCGTTAATTGCAGTAAAATTAGGCAAATCTCCAGCACTTTCTAACACCTCCGCGTATTGAATAATACCATTTCCATCAATTACAAATGCTGCACGCTTGCTCACACCCCTTAAACCCAATATCCAATTTTCATAAATGGCTCCATATGCATTGGAAGCTTCCTTATTAAAATCAGATAGTAAATGGAAGTTTAGGTTTTGCAACTCCTTGAATTTAGTTAAAGTAAATGGAAGATCAACTGAAATGGCAACCACATCGCAAGTATCGTTTTGATACAAGCTAATTGCATCTCTAACAGTACATAATTGAGTAGTGCAAACACCAGTAAATGCTGCAGGGAAGAAATGTACAATCAAATTTTTTCCTTTAAAATCTTCTAAGGATACTTCTTTTTTGTCTGAATCGATTAGTTTGAATAATGGAGCTTGATCTCCTACTTTTAAAGCCGTCATGTTAGGTTTTTTTATTATAGTTTAGAATTTTATTTAAATATTTATTAATCATAAAACATCAATCTACCCTATTTGTTTGTGGCAAGATTCGTTTTATGCATTTAAGTGTATGAGTATGCTTTCCTTTAGCTTCATCAAAAATCCCATGGCTATCAATGGTATCAATTCTAACTTTGCCACTGGCATGAATGATTTTACCGTCTCCAAGAAGAAAACCTACATGCGTAATTTTATCAAAATCATTCACAAAAAAAGCCAAATCACCCTCTTGAGACTGGTTTAAAAAGAAAACAAATTCGCCTAAATCAGCTTGCTGGTATGCATCTCTCGGTATTTGTATTCCTTTTAATTGATATAAAAGTTGAGTAAACCCAGAGCAATCTATCCCTAAAAAAGTTCTTCCACCCCACAAATAAGGTGTATTTAAAAATAAATGCGACCAGCTCCGCATGCTCAAACTATTTTCTTTATCGATTATATTCTGATGCATCAAAATTTGGTATACAGAATGATTGATTTTAAAAAATGAATGTTCATCAGAATAATAGTGTTGGTGTAAAATACTCCCAGGTAAAAGATATACAGGTGTGTTCGATGATAACTCTTTTGCCATTGCAAACGGAAAAGTACTTAAAATCAATTTATTACCGCTTAATTCATCCCAAGTCTCAAATTGATTATGACTAATCCAAGCTTCATAATTATCTGAATCTGTTTTAATTTTCACCCAGTCTTCCCGCTCCTCCAGTATGGTATAAGTTTCACCAAACAACAACTGGGTTACCATTTCACTTTTACTGCTTGGTTCAGACCGAGCCGGAATAACGCTAAGCTTGCAAATACCTTTGAGCATGCACTTTAAATTTTATGCAATTAAAATAAAAATATGTATAGTTGTAATATAATTCAGCCTTATGTCGAAAATTATTAAACTCACTTATTTAGAGGATATTTCAGGTGGTGATACCAGTTTTATTAAAGAAATGTTAGCTCTTTATATTTCTACAACTGCAACTGAGGTTTCTAAATTGAATGAATTGTTCGAAAAAAAAGATGTTATCGCTATTGGACAGCTCGCGCATAAACTAAAAGCACCCATTCAAATGCTTGGAATTACTGAACTTTATAATACTATGAAAGGTATTGAAGATTGCTGTAAAACAGGCATGAATATAGAGAACTTATATGAAAATATTCAAAAATCAATACAACTCACAGAAGAATCTGCAGTGGAAGTTAAAAAGATAATTGCCAGCCTTTAACAGTCCCACTAATAAATATCTTAGAATAAAGTTCAGGCAAAAAGTTTATTTTTGTCGAAATTCATACAATCTTGGCATTTCGCGACACAAAAAGTAAAATAATCATAAAAACCCCTGAACAAATTGAGGGCATTAGGGCTAGCAGTATGATAGCAGCCCAGACATTAAAAGCTGTTGAGCCTTACATAAAACCAGGTACATCTACTCAGTTTTTAAATAAGGTTTGTGCTGACTTTATGTTAGCCAATCAGGCAAAACCGGCCACGCTTGGTTACCATGGATATCCGAAAGAATCTTGTATTTCAGTAAATGATGTAATTTGTCATGGTATACCTGGCCCTTATGAACTTAGGGATGGTGATATTGTCAATATTGATGTAACTACCATTTATAAAGGTTTTTTTGGAGATACCTCCAAAACCTATTTTGTTGGGGAAGTAAATGAGCACGCGAAAAAATTAGTTACTGTTACCAAGGAATGTTTAAACTTAGGCATTGATCAGTGTTTTTCTGGAAATTATCTGAATAATATTGGATACCACATTAATAAACACGCGGTAAGTCATGGATATTCGACCGTTTACGAATTTTGTGGGCATGGTGTTGGCATCCGTTTTCACGAAGAACCAGAAGTATGTCATATAGCTGAAAAAAATACTGGTCCAATATTAACCCCAGGTATGATTTTTACGATTGAACCTATGATAAATGCAGGAAAAGCAAGAGCAAAGGTAGATAAAAAAGATTCTTGGACTGCCAGAACCATAGATGGTAAATTATCTGCCCAATTTGAACATACTATTTGCATTACAAAGGGAAAACCTTTCGTATTAACAGATATTGATCATGAATTTGAAATACCTGAATCTATTTTTTAAAGAATTATTAAATTAAATCAATGAATATCTATTTAGATAACGCAGCTACAACACCTATGCATCCAGAGGTAGTTAAGGAAATAACTCAAATGATGCAGGAAGAATATGGAAATCCGTCTTCTACCCACTCACATGGAAGAATTGTAAGAACCAGAATTGAAGAGGCTCGTAAAAAAATAGCAGCTTATTTAAATTGTACTCCAGGTGAAATATTTTTCACAAGCGGCGGTACTGAGGCAGATAATATGGCCATTAGAAAATCTGTGAGTGATTGTGGTGTGAAAAATATTATTAGTTCTGTAATTGAACACCATGCAGTTACCCATACTATTGAAGAATTAGTTAAAGAAGGTTTAGTAAATAGTCATTATGTAAATCTGCTTCCAAATGGACATATTGACTTAACGCATCTTGAAGATTTATTAAAGCAATTCCCTAATGCCTTGGTTAGTTTAATGCATGCAAATAATGAAATTGGAAATTTACTAGACATAGATAAAGTAGGCGAACTTTGCCACCAATACAGCGCCTTGTTTCATTGCGACACAGTACAAACTATGGGTCATTTACCATTAGATTTAAGTAAAACTAACGTAACCTTTTTAGCATGCGGTGCCCATAAATTTAATGGTCCTAAAGGTGTTGGGTTTATTTATATTAACCATTCAACAAAAATAACACCCTACCTTACAGGTGGATCACAAGAAAGAAATATGCGAGGTGG
>CANHDN010000128.1 GCA_947459415.1 Bacteroidota bacterium | reverse complement strand
CGTGTAGATGCGAAATACGCGATGGTAGGGCCAAGTCGCGACTTGGCCCTACCATCGCGTATTATCCAAAATGCATGATATATTAAATCACATTCAAAACAATGTGATACTAAGCGAGTGATTTATAGCCGAAAACAATTGGCCGTTCGGACCATCGTCTTCCACTAAAGCAGGGGCCAAAGAGCCGGGCATGGTGGCTTCCACGGGGTGGTCTGCAAACTCTCCGCCTAAAACGGTGCGCAACCAACCTGGGTCGAGGGTGTTTATTCTTACGCCTGTGCCTGTGAGCTTTGATGCAATATCGTCGGTTAATTTGTTCACGGCCCATTTTGAGGCACCATAGGGCATCAGTTCTGGGGTATGCATAATGCCAGAACTCACATTTATAACCCTACCAAAACCATTTTCTATCATACCCGGAATAAATGCGCGGCACAGACTATACATAGCCATAACATTTACTTTAAAACTATTTGTCCAATCATCCCAGGAATGACCCCAAAAATCATTTTGATAGGGTGTCATGATTGCCGCATTATTGTATAAAATATCTACCCCAATTTTTAAATCCTTAACCTGCTTAATTAAGGTATTCACCTCTTTTTCATCCGACAATTCGCCAAATACTAGATAGGTATTAACTGGGTAATCCTTTAACAAAGTAAGGGTTTTAGCATTACTTTCCTTGGTTCTACCATGCAAAATAACATGACAACCCAATTTGGCTAAACCAATAGCAATTTGTTGCCCTACTCCCCTACTCGAACCTGTAACGAGGGCATTTTTTCCTTTTATATTTATCACTATTTCGTATTTAATTTATTACATTATAATCATTCGTGGGTTATTACAAATATAAACCACCAATCTAAACAACCATAGAATTAAATGCACAAACAATTAAACAGCCCCTAATAATTTGTAGAGACGCACGGTCGTGCGTCTCTACAAATTATTGGGGGCCGTGCGTTTCTGCAAATTGGTCCTGCGTTTCTATATATAGACGCACGGCTATGGGTCTCTACATGGTTTGCACGATGCCGTGCGTCTCTACATCGATTTATTAATTAATACCAAAAATCCACCACAAACCACCGTTTAATTTAAAAAATGAAATACCAGATTAATCATTAAACCCTAAACATTTATACAATTAAACGCATAAACATTTAAACTATCTCCCTGCCAAATTAACCACTTAATAATTAATACTGACTAGTTATCCTTTTTTTAATGCCATTAATAGATAACTTAGAAATCAATTCATTATCTTCGATATACAAACAAACCAAAACACCCATGAAAAATAAAACACCCTTAATTTTTAGCCTAAGCCTACTCTTAGCACTCGCATTTGGTTCTTGCAAAACCCCGCCCTGCCCAGAGTATGAGGTGAAGGTGGATACATCTTACATTCCATTTATGGATAAGGAACCTTTAGAAAGTTATCATGGATTTGATACCTTAAAATTTTTAACAGAAAAAGGTGATACGATAACTTTTATAGGTCAAGGTGAAAATATTGGATACAATAAAGTTGATAATTATGCAGAGGATAATTGTAGTACAAAAAGTACTACTTACAAACAATTTATTGGATATACGTTTTACCCAATACATGACTATCCTTCAGAAATTGAATATTATATATCAAGAGATTTGAACAGTAAATGGGGGGGGTATTTCTATATATTAATTAATAAAAATCAATTTAAAGAACTACCTAATTTCCTTCCATTAACTAATCCAGGCTACATCCATAATCTTAACATCAATGGGAACATATACAACAATGTTTTAAAGATTTATCGGAATTTCGATTATAAAAATAAAAGCTTCGTTTATTATAGTAAAGCTGAGGGCATAATTCAGGTAAATTTTGAAAACGGCGACACCCTATCCAAAATTCAATAAACTATGAAAAATAAAATTAAAAACACTACAATTTTATTGCAAATCTGTATCATCTTTTTATATACTGATGCAAAAGCCGATGGATTTTGGCAATCTTTATGGAATGGCATTAGCTCTCCATTTAGACCAGTTTGGGGTTCTTACACTGTAAGCGGACAGGATAATAGCGCACCTATTGCCATGTTTAAACGTACCACCTTTGAAAAGGACAAAGCAGAAATAATTCAAAGGATAAAAACAGTCGGTTCGGATTTCAGAAACGTTTACCTTAAGGTATATCAATCCGGCACTCAAAACTACACCTACACCATCCCCGCTGCCACAGGCGCAGCCCAAATATACGAAACCCGCGCAACCTTTGCTAAGAATGCTGCATTTGTGCTGGTGCTGGGTGTAAACCAAAATGGCGGTAGTTTATCCACTGATCAAAAGAATAGCTTAGCAGCAAATATTTTAACAGTTATCAGAGCAGCAGACAACCCTATGAATGATGATTGGTTTAAAAAGACTACTACAATTGCTGGTTGGGGGCAGGAAACACAAATGCAAAGAGCCATAGAACTGGTTAATTATTGCACGGCATTAGACCTCTTGCGAACAGCAGGCTATGGATGGAATAATGATAGAGACCATGAAGATAACCCTAGAACAGCGTTGAAATATATTTAAATTTTAACCTCAAATACGATAAATGGCAACGCGCGTGAAGATTTCAGAATCTAGGGTCTAGAATCTAGACAAGAATAAAACTTACTCATAACCAAAAAGCCCCTTAAACCCTAAATATATAAACGATTAAACGTATAAACAATTAAACAAAAAAATACCCATGAAAAACAAAATACCCTTAATATTTAGCCTAAGCCTACTCTTAGCACTCGCATTTGGTTCTTGCAAAACCCCACCCTGCCCTGAGTATGAAGTGAAGGTGGATACGATAAATATTCCAGAAACCCGAAAGGCTCCACTGAAAAGCTATACTGGATTTGATACACTTAATTTTTTAACAGATAAAGGCGATACCGTAACATTTTTAGGTCAAGGGCAAAACACTGGTTATAATAAATTAGACATTTATGCAGAGGATAATTGTACTACAAAAAGAACTGAATTCATGCAGTTTATAGGGTACACTTTTTATCCCATATCTAATTATACTTCAGATATTCAGTTTTATGTTTCTCCTCAACTGAGAACTGGTTCACCTTTTCATTTATTTGTTCTATTAAATAAAATTTCTTATTCAACTTTTTCAGATTTGCCGCCGCTAACTAGCCCAGTTTATATACAAGGTCTTTATATAAATGGTCATACTTATAACAACGTATACAAGATATATCGTAATTTTGACTTTAAGGAAAAGAGTTATATATATTATAGTCTTAGTGAAGGAATTATACAAATAGTTTTGCCCAGTAATGAAACCCTAAGTAAAATAAAATAAAAGATGAAACAGCTTTATAAATTCATAGTAATTGCCTTTTTAACTACTATTTATACTTTTGAAGTAAAAGCAAGTGAACTTGCTGAAAATTCATTTGCAAAGCAACAATACGCAGGAGGTATTGGCGATTTTATTAAAAAAGTAGTTAATGGCGTCTTAGATATAGGAAGACCCGTTTGGGGTTCATATACTGTTAGCGGACAAAATAATAGTGCGCCCATAGCGCTATTTAAAAGAACAACTTTTGAGAATGATAAAAAAGATATTATAAACAGAATTAAGGAAAACAATTCTGACTCTTGGAAGATTTATCAAAGAATATTTCAAAATGCCACTCAAAACGACACCTATGAAATCCCCGCCGCCACAGGCGAAGCTCAAAAATACGAAACCCGTGCAACCTTTGCTAAGAATGCTGCATTTGTATTGGTTTTGGGTGTTAACCAAAGTGGGGATACTTTAAGACAAGGGCAAAAGGATGCTCTTGCAGCAAATATTTTAACAGTTATTAGAATGGCAGACGACCCAATGGATAATGATTGGTTTAAAAAGTCTACTGCAATAAATGAAGGTTGGGGAGAGGAAACGCAAATGATTAGAAGTATGGAATTAGTAAATTATTGCATTGCACTTGACCTTTTACGCACAGCAGGCTATGGTTGGAATAATGATAGAGACCATGAAGATAACCCTAGAACAGCCTTAAAATATATTACTCGTAAATTATATCGCTTTGCCAATAGACCTTTTAATACCTTTTCTAATCTACTAAATAACAATATTACACTTATAGTTGGTTCTGCAGTTTTGATTTCAGGCATAATTAACTGTGACGAGACAGATTATTTCTTTAAGCCATATGGGCAAGAAAGGGTCATGTAAGGATTAGGCAAACAGAGTTTACTGGTGTGCTTCATTCCCAATCAGAATTAGGGAAAAAGAAAGGTCATCATGAGGGACCAGGTTATTATGCTAAAGCTATGAAGGAAGGAGTAATACCTATGGCTATTGCCTTTGATAATTTTGTAGGAAATAATGCTAATTATTCTAAAACAGTATTTTCTACATCTTTAATGCCAACTTGGCAAATTCTAAGCTTGTTTGATTTTGCGGACATAAAAAATTATATTCATGACCCCGACTGGAAAAATACTTTTGAATGGTATAAAGAAATTATTCAGCCAAACGGAGCTGTGCCTTCCTATGACGATACAAAGATTAATACAAGTCTACCATCCTTAGCGTGCACCAAAGACCCAAAACTAAGTTTATTACAAGGCACAAACCTAATGAATTCATTTAGTGATGTGTATGATGACAGGGCAGATTTTTTAGCCGCAAATAATCCATGTGAGCCTTATGACAGAACTGTTGATTTTGTAAATTTAGCAAGTAAGGAAGCTGTTTTCAGAACACCTATCACCACCGATGCCAATGAACAACATTATTTACATGTTAATTTTAACGGACCCGCCCGGTATTTAGAGGAAAAGAAGGCAGAAATTGTAGAAGAAAAAATGGATGGGGCAGATCATTCTCATCCAAGCGCTGCCAATATTATTATTAATGCGGGAAATGAAATATTGCTGATGGATGCCCCCTATTACGGCTATTCTAACAAGAATAATGTGAACAAAGGGCATATGCATAATGTTGTAACTATAAACGGACAGGGGCCAATAAGAACAGATAAGCCAGAGGTGTTAGAATATTCTATACCTGAAAAAAGCATAAAAATCTCTACCCTCTACGAACTTGGAGATTATGGAAGAAATATAACAAGGGAAATACAGGTTCATGAATTTATTGACCAAGAGGATAATGTTAGGTATTATTATGAAGTAAATGATAAATGTGGTGGAGATTTCACAAATCCAGCCTCCATGCTAATTCCAAAACCAACATTCACGTTTAATTTAAATGGAAATGGTAGTTTAATTGAAAATGGAGATATTGCTTTGAGAACCTGCAATGATTCCAGAAAGGCACTTGGTGAAGTTGTTTGGTCATATCCATGTTTTGCCAGAGAAACGTGGAAATTGTATGCTAGAACATCTATTTCCTCCCCATGGCCAGCAGAAATTACATTTAATGTGAGCGATGAATTTAAACACGGAAATGACAATTTTACTGAACTAATAAGCTTTAATTCAGAGCCCAATTCTAAAATTGCAACTGGAAGTACCACATCATCAGGCTCTGGGCAGGGGCAGGGTACTTTTGGCACACATGCCACATTTAAGGCAAGTGTTACAGCAGAAAAAGTTACTTTTCAAACGATTCTCATTCCATTAAAATGCGATGAGCCAGATTTTCCAAGTGATAGTTTTTGGGTAAGAACCCAAAATGATTCTTTTTACTCTGTATCTACTTTAAAAGATTTGGGTTCAGACCATGTTTCTAATATTCACATAAAAAAAGGTCATTCTTTTAAAGATACCATTCAAGTTGAAAATGCCTTATTTAATAGCGATTTAAGCCAGTTGTCTCATGTAAAACTGATAGGAGATAAAGGACTTCTATCTGTTTCGAAAGATAGCGTTTTTAAAAGAAAAAATTGTATAGCATATACTAAATTTAGACGTGCCTCTTTTCATTTGGGTAAACTATTAATGATGAATGATACCGTTTATATAACTTCTTCTAAAACTTCTAATGTAGATTATAAAATTATTGGTCCGGCTAAATATGTATGTAATTACAAAACAGACACCGCTTGCACCATAAATCTATTTTTAGCTGGAATGGAAAGAGGTAAATCTATGAAAGTAGAAGGCTATACACATACCTACGATACAGGCACCTGCATGATGAGTATAGATTTGCCAGTTGGGCAAAACCAATTTGAAATAGAACTTACAGACCCTTGTTTGGTAAGTTGCTTTTTTCCTAGCACGCAAGAAACTATACATGAAATCTTTAATTTTAACGAAGGTAAAACTGCAACCCTTGGGCATAAATTAGACATTGTACAACCACATGGTTTTTTAAACATTAGCAAAGGCAGTCACATGAAAATTTGCAATGGAGTGTATTTAAGAAACAGAGATTCTTTGGTGCTGTACTCGGGTTGTGGCAAAGATACCGGGCAATTAAGCATCTCTACCTGCAATGGCAGAAGCAATGGAAACCCCAGTGCTGCCATGGAGGGTGTTGGAGGTGGAGCTAAAGCCTCTATGATATCTGTAATGGATGGGGCAGCTTTAATTTTAGACGATTCTTCTTTTACCCAAATTAGCAATAATAGCGAATTACATGTTTGGGGGACTTTGGTCATTAAAGCAGGTGCTAAATTATTAATTGGCGATGGCAGAAAATGCTCTTATGCCAGCATTATGGTTTACCCTGGCGCTTATGTGCATATAGAAGATGAAGCCCATTTAGAATTCTTTAAAATTGTGGGAGATACCCAAGATAGGCATAT
>CANHDN010000127.1 GCA_947459415.1 Bacteroidota bacterium | reverse complement strand
TTGCTCCAAGATTTGAAAAACTATTAGCACTTTGATAGGTACCTGAATCAATTTTATACTGATACGGGCTAATCCCTCCACTCGCAAGTATTGCAAGCCCGCCATTGCTTGATCCAAAACAAGATGGCTGTGTTTTAAAACTTGTAAAATTTAAAGGCAATAAACCCGAACAGCTTATATAATTGGTTTTGGTAACCGAATCACTACAACCCGTAAGCTTATCTTTGGCAACAAGCTTTACCGTATAACTCCCATTAGCCAAATAGGTTTTAAAGACGATTGAGTTATTAATAGTGTCTTTGCTGCCATCTCCCCAACTCCAGGTATAATCATACGAAGACAAAGATGGCGTTTGATTAGCAAAGGTAAAATCAAAAGGTGGGCTGCTGGCATTCTGACGGTTTGAGCTAAAGTTGGGGTTAAATACATTATTTATCCTATTTACTGAATAAGTTAGGCTACTTTTACATCCAAAGTTATTTGCTATCGTTAAACGATATACACCCGGAAAATTAAATGAATCGATGAGCGTACCCGTTTTTATAAGGGTATCATTTCTAAACCAAGACATCGTTTTTGGTCCTGTGTATGCCGTGCTCGCTCCTAGCGCGAAATTACTAGTAAGTCCACAAATATTCATGGCGGCTGATCCAATGGTTCTAATGGGCTGCAAGGAGTCTGTAACAGCAATGGTAAAAGTTCTGATAGCTATATTGGTATTACTTCTAATAGTATAAGTTTTTGTAAGCTCAGGAGTAAAACTATTGACCCCATTAGATACAACTAAATTAGTATCCTGCCATAGTTTACAATTAATGAGATTGGTATTAATGGTTTTCCCTTTACAAATTATGGTATCAGAAATAGCATAACTATTAGTAACAGAAGGCGCTACGGTAAAGCCACTTGCAGAAAGCGCATTGGTATCTATGCCTAAATACTGCATATCCCACTCCCCTGCAGCATTTGGTCCCGGAGAATTGCTTTTAGAAAAGGTCAAATGAATTTTGTTAGTAACCGTTCTTGCCATAGAAGGAAATCCGCATTCTACCCCAGGGCCCATCCATTCCGTAATATTTATTGGAAAGCTCCAATTATCGCCACCATCTGAAGAACTAATAAGATGAATATCTCTGAATGATTGATTGCCATCATCATTATACTCAGTTATAGCAGAGTATGTGCAGTACAACTTTCCATCGCTGCTCATTCCTGCAGAAGGCATGGTAACAATACTTGTACTACTATATCTATTTAGCCCAAGCAAAATATTAAATGCATTATCATTGTCGGTATCTAAAGCAGAACCAACAAGCGTTTTATTGGCATATGCCCTGCTTGAATTCCAATACATTAATTCAATTTGAAAAGGATAATAACTATATGAATTATTTGTAATATCCGTATCTATTACCCTGGCTTTGGACCAAAAGCAATGTGCCTTGCCGGTATTATCTACTAATACACTTACCGCACCGTCGTTGGTATAAGGAGTATCGAGCATAAATACATTGGCTGAAAAAGGATAGGGTGCATATTTAAATGTATCTACCACGGTTTTTGTCCAACTAGAACCATTATTTACTGACCTAAAAAGAGCTATATCCTGATTCATTCCACCGATTAATACTGCCACATTATTACCATTCGCATCAATGGAATAAGCATCGATGGTACCATAGGCATTTCGAATGGAATTATATCCTGGTAGTGGAACATTTTTCACCTCCCAAGTATTGTTTGCAAAATTAAAACGCGAATAAACAACCGGTGAGCGAACTCCATTTTTAAAGACGTTAACAGGTTGGGCAGCACTAGAATCTGTATACCTGGCAACCACATGTAATAGATTATTACTAATTGCGGTGCGACACCACAAAACTCCTGGCACATTAAAGGTGGTATCTAACACAGTACTTTGAGACCAGGCATTGTTTGTGCCTGCTGTTCTTCTGCTCATCACAAATCCACCCGAATAGCCAGTAGTAGGTGTTTTATGAGCTAGAATTACCTCCTCATTAGTGCCAGAATTGTAGGCATATGAAGGAAAACCTGCGCGCTCAGACTCAATTCTTGAAATGGCTGTATCTCCATTTACCCAAGTAGTGCCAGTTAATCTATTGTAAGCCGTACCTCTGTTCAGGAAAGGAGATCCATCTGTGGAGCTGGTCCAAACGGCCCCAATTTGATTACCTGGTAAAACCTGCAAATGCCTGTAAATTGCTGCATTCGTTTGCTGATTATTTAAAGTTTTTCCAATTCTATTTAATTGCACATTTCCGGCACTTGTTGTTGAACCTATTAAAGCTGTTGCAGATAGCGTTATGGCTGGAACCACAATTTTATATCCATTTACAGTAGCAGGAAACATTCCATTTACCATTAAATTTAGCACCAAAGGATACACCCCGGCAGGATTGGTAACAAAGGAAGCTTGAATAATGATACAACCGCTGTTTCCGGCAGTAATAACCCCGTTTGCAGGACTTGTTATATAACTAAACCCAGCTGGTAAGCCAGCAATAGAGCTTATACTTAGGTTTGAAAGCGTGCTTGGGCAAAAAAGTTGAATAATACCTGAGTAAGCCTGATTTCTATTTGCCACCGGAATATTGGTAATGGTGTCTGGGTGGATAT
Organism: Bacteroidota bacterium; assembly: GCA_947459415.1. Classification (GTDB taxonomy): domain Bacteria; phylum Bacteroidota; class Bacteroidia; order UKL13-3; family UKL13-3; genus B1. Next base: position 4,174 of record CANHDN010000127.1, on the reverse strand, counting down.
TATTAGTTGAACTTACCATAATGGTACCGCACTGTGCATGGGTTTTTTGCACAAAAAATAGGCTAAGAAGTAAGAGTAAGCTAATTGTTTTTTTCATTTAAATGAGTAATTGTTTGATCTTTATTTTGACTTAATTAATATTCAATGATAATAAATATTTATTAATAATATAAATATGGCAGATTATGTAAAATTTCTTTTTTATAAACAAAAAAGGCAGCACTAGTTTAGTGCTGCCTTTCCTATTTGGATCAAACCGAAAAAGATTATTTAATCTTAAACGCTTTCTTCACTTTGTCTACCATGTCTAATTTTTCCCAAGTAAATAGCTCCACTTTAAATTTTGCCATTTTACCATCCGGACCTTTAAACTCTTTGGTTACTACTTCATTCTTTCTACCCATGTGCCCGTATGCAGCAGTTTCGCTGTAAATTGGATTACGCAATTTTAAACGGGTTTCAATTCCATATGGAGTCATATCAAATAATTTAGAAACTACTGCTGCAATTTCGCCATCATTCATTTTAACTTTAGATGTACCATAAGTATCAATAAAAATACCCATTGGATCTTTCACACCAATGGCGTAAGATACCTGAACCAATACCTCTGAACATACACCAGCAGCTACTAAGTTTTTAGCGATATGACGGGTAGCATAGGCAGCTGAACGGTCAACTTTTGAAGGATCTTTACCAGAGAAAGCACCACCACCGTGAGCACCTTTTCCTCCATAAGTATCCACAATAATTTTACGACCTGTTAAACCGGTATCGCCATGCGGACCTCCAATTACAAACTTACCTGTAGGATTAATGTGGTATTTAATTTTATCATTAAATAAATGAGCAAATTTCTTGTATTTGGTTTTAACACGTGGAATTAAAATTTTGATAATATCTTCTTTGATTTTAGCTAACATTTTAGCTTCTTTATCAAAATCATCGTGTTGTGTAGATAATACGATGGCATCAATACGAATAGGATTATTGTTATCATCATACTCTAAGGTTACCTGTGATTTTGCATCAGGACGTAAATACTTGATCGCTTTGTTTTCGCGACGTAGTGCGGCTAATTCAATTAAGATTTTGTGCGCTAAGTCTAAAGCTAAAGGCATATAATCTTCTGTTTCATTAGAAGCATAACCAAACATCATTCCCTGATCACCGGCTCCTTGATCTTGTTTTTTCTTGCGATCTACCCCTTGGTTAATATCTGCAGATTGCTCATGAATGGCAGATAAAATACCACATGAGTTGGCTTCGAACATATACTCACTTTTGGTGTAACCAATTTTACGGATAACACCACGGGCAATTTCTTGAACATCTAAGTATGATTTAGATTTAACTTCTCCAGCTAATACCACCTGACCAGTTGTAACAAGTGTTTCACAAGCTACTTTAGACTCTGGATCAAAAGCTAAAAAGTTATCAATTAGGGCGTCCGAAATTTGATCGGCAACTTTGTCTGGGTGTCCTTCACTTACAGACTCTGATGTAAATAAATAAGGCATATTTAGTTTATTCTTAATGGAATGCAAAAGTATTGGAATTATAGAAAAAACAAAGAAAAAAGATTAAAGCTTAAAATTCATTTATTATCAAGCTTTTAAATACTAAATAGTAGTGATCTACAACACCTTGTATATCTGAGTTTAACCTAGCTCATTATTCTTTAAATATGGCTTGTTTCATCAGAATTTCACGCTCCTCTTTGGTGTAATTTCCCTTTGTGAAGATGTCTTTAAATTGAGCTTGGTAACTCAGGTTAGCAGCAAAATGAGCTGCTAATTCTGCCGCAGGACCTGCTAATCTTGAGTTAGTGGAAAGGAGCGCATTTAAAATATTTTCAGCCACTTTCTCATTAAAAGTTCCTGTGCTTTTTAATACCAAGAAAGCCTGGTTTCTGGTTCTAAATTCATATCCCGCACTTGCATAATCTATAAGCTCTTGCTTGGCAGCATCTGCATTAACATGATTAAGAATACTAAGCGCTAGCCACTTCATGCGCACACTATGAAACATGCCATGCACCTCTTTGGTTGAACCCAAAAATATAGCCGCTTCTGGAGGATACATAGCACATAATTTTTCTAAACTACTTTTTACCACATCATAACTGCTATCTTGCAATGCCGCTATAAAATAGGATTTATTTTGCGGCTCCAAAGCTATCGTTTTAACGCAATGGTCGCGCACAGCTGCTCGGTTATTTTTAAAAGCACTTAAAACTAATTCTTTGCTGCTGACGTCAGTATCTATAGCCAATTGCGAAATAATTTCTATTAAAATTCCTTCGTGCTTTTCTTGCTTAAATAAATCAATCAAAACGGTCCTTTTCTGCTCAAAGCCAAAGGAGCGCAATGCCAACACAGCATCATATCTATCTAACATATTTGGTGCACGTTTGGCTTGGGCTAGCAAACTCTCCAGCGACTTTTTAAACGTAACTTGTTTTAATACATTTGAGTTTGGGTCAAACAAAACAAACGCAATTTTTCTATTGCCTAGATTGGGAATTTTAACCACTTCAAAAGCCTCGCTTATCATTTCATTGACGGCCGAAACCGAGCCATCTGTATAGTGCACTTCTATACGAATTGGCATCTTAAAGGTGCGCACAATTTCGTTCATTTCTTGTATTTGTTCAATGGCAATTTCGGTGGCACGCGAGCCATCTTGGTAACTTAAATCTTCATAATGCACACGGTAATGAGGCTCTCCGCCACGCAATATCCATTGATCAAAGAACCAGTCTAGGTTCAGCCCTAATACATCTTGAATGGCTTGTTGCAAATCGTTGGTTTCTACATTGGCATACGCATGTTTACTTAGGTAATGTTTTAATACCCTTTTCCATTGGTCTGAACCTAACACGAATTCTAGCATACTTATAACAGCTGAACCTTTTTGATAAACCCGAGCGGTTCCGCCGCCACTTACCCGCACGCCTAGAAAATCTTTTTTGCCCGCTTGTATGGCAGTATTTTGATGGGCACGGCGTTGCCAATTCCACTCATCTTCTCCATCTAAAACCCTACTCAATTGTTTTGGATAATACGTTGCAAAACTCTCTTGCAACCAAGCATCACGTCCATCGCGGGCAGTTATATAATCTCCAAACCATTGGTGGGTAAGCTCGTGACAGTTCACGCCCACGTAGTTTCTATCTAAGTACGCACGCGCATCTAAATTAAAAAAATCGCCGAAAATGGTGGCTGTTGTATTTTCCATGGCGCCGTATAAAAAGTCTTGCACCATAATCTGGCTATAACTCTCCCAAGGGTATTTGATACCTGTTTCTGCCTCCAAAAAATCTACCATCATGGGCGTGTATCTATAGGTTGGTTCAAGCCTATCTTTAAATTCTGGGTAGTACCAATATTGCAAAGGCACCCCACTTTTACTTTTAGCAGTAGCAACCGCATATTTACCAATACCCAACATCAATAAATACCCTGCATGTGGCTTGCTCATGGCATAATGCCAGGTAATAGTTCCATCATTATTTTCCTTTTTACTAAGTAATTTTCCATTGCTCAACACTTGGTAGTTTTTATCGAAAGTAGTCACCGTTTCGGTTATCAACTTATCGTTCATATCATCGTACATGGGTATCCAATGGCGGTTATCTATGCCCTGCCCTTGGGTCCATATTTGCTTGCGTACCGCAAAGGCATCGGCTGTTTTGGGCTCTGGTACATTCCAGCCAATAAAGTAAATTCCCTTGCGCGGTTTGGCCTTATAGGTAAATACAATTTCACCGTTTTGATCCCATTGAAAAGGCGCGCTAGGAAACACCCAAATACCTGTAGGGACTGTTTTATAGGTAAGCCCTTTGCCGTTTAAAGTGGCAGATAAAATGCTTATTCCGGGACCGTCAAAAAATACCGAATCAACCTGTTTTTGCAATACCCTAAATTGGTGTGTAACCTTTCCTTTTACCAAACTAACTTCTGGCTCAAAGGCAAGCTCTACCTTCATTTTAATGATATCTAAAGCATGTTCTCTATAGGCAGTTGCATCTTTATGATAACTGTTATAAGCATGTTGGGCCGAACCTAAAAATGCAGATAAAATGAATACTGATAGTAATTTTATTTTCATGTTAAGATGTTTGTTTGGCGAATATAGGGAATTTTTAGCTGTTAGCTTTTGGCTATTAGCT
>CANHDN010000126.1 GCA_947459415.1 Bacteroidota bacterium | reverse complement strand
GCAACCACACCTTGGTGGTTTTTATCTTGAAAAGAGTAAAATTTTTCTCTTGGAACATATTGTACTGGCACTTCATTTTTCCTGGCAAGTGATATGATTTCTTCTATAGCGCTGCTTTGCAGGGCTTTTTGAACCATTATCTTACTTAATTCATTTCCGGCCTGAAGGGCTTCTTTGATGGCGTGTACACCGTAAATAACAGATTGACTCATTGTATTGATTGAACTGCAAAGAAACAAAAAAGCTATCCATTGGATAGCTTTTTTGTTTATAAATTACTGACCGCTTTGTGCCTTGGTAACTTCTTGTATAAATTGTTGTGATAGTGAATCTTGACGATTCATTTGAGCTACTTGTTGTATGTAGTTCATAATTTGAAGATTATCTTCAATATCTGTTTTAACCCCGGCGCGTTTTCCTTTAAAGCTATTAAAGTATTTTACTTTCTCGCTATGAATTTGCATTAACTCTTTAGCTAGATTATTCGCTTTTTCTGTTTCGCCTGCATTGTAATAACCTTCTACCAATCTCACTACAAAAACATCGTATTGTACTTTGTTATTAGGTGCAATTTTTAGGCAATAGTCTAACACTTTTACAGCAGAATCTTTTTTATTTTCTGCCAATAAAGACTCCGACAAACGATAGAAAATATTTCTGAAGTTTTTGGTTTGACGCAAGATGGTTTCGTCTAGGTATACATTTTCTTGCTCCATGTTTCCAAATTTAAATTTCTCCATGAGATTGGTATACAAGATGTCTGTATTAATTCTACCTGTGGTACCATCTCTTTGAACATTATTTGCAATAGGTACAAGTCTATAAGTTAAGCCTTCTAATTGGAAATAAGCTTGAAGGTTCATGTATACATCGGATCCGGTGGTAATGGCCCAATATATCGGACGTGTATTAATATTGCTAGCAATGATGTCAAGCAAAATTAAATCTGCTTTCATGAGGTTATTGTTTCCAATTTCCCACTTCATACTATCAACCATAAATGGAATGTCTTTTGTTTTTACTACTCCATTTTTAATACAAGCTTCTTTATCTGGAATGATACAGAATTTCTTGGTAGGGTAATAGCGCAATGATTCACCACCTTGGGTTTGAACTGTTCCCATTGGATCATTATCATCATTCATAAATGCAATTACATTTTTGAGTGGGTAATAATCATCTTTATTAATTCCGTATCTGCGAGATAATTCTGGATTATCGTAAAACACTACGTAATCGCGTTTACCTTGGCGGTATTGATCTGAGCGTGTGCTAAATTCAATTGGTTTGCTATCATAAGCTGGTCTTTTAAGCCCATCTGCGTACCAATCTGTATTGAGTAAGCTCATGTTAACTACCCTAATATCACTGCGAATATTTTCTACATTTTGCGCATACCACAATGGGTAAGTATCATTATCACCATTTGTAAACAAGATGGCATCTTTTTCGCATGAATTTAAATAGTTTTCTGCAAAGTGCAAGGCAGTAAAGCGATTGCTTCTATCGTGGTCGTCCCAATTTTCTGAGGCCATTAGTACTGGCACACTTACTAAACTTAATGCGGTTGCTCCGGCAGCAGCCATATTTTTATTTAATTTCTTAGCTAACCAATCAACCAAGGCTAATACACCTAATCCAACCCAAATCATAAAAGTTTGATATGATCCCACGTACGCATAGTCCCGTTCGCGTGGTTGATGAGCAGGGAAGTTTAGGTATAAAATGATGAAGAAACCCGTAAACAAGAATAAGGTAGAAACAATAATAGCATCTTCTTTAGCTTTTTTGAAGTGGAAGAAAACACCTAAAAGACCTAATATTAATGGTAAAAAGTAATAGGTATTTTTAGCTTTATTGTTTTTCATGTGGTCTGGCATGGTTTTTTGTGGTCCAAGCCTCCATTCATCTATAAAATCTATACCACTAATCCAGTTTCCTCTGGTTAAATCACCGTATCCTTGTTCGTCATTCTGGCGACCAATAAAGTTCCAAAAGAAATAGCGCCAGTACATAAAGCCTAATTGATAGCTCAATAAGAAATCTATGTTTTTGGCCATATTGGCTTTTTTACCTTCTGGAATTTTTTCCCATTCACGATAGGCATTTACGTAATCTGCTCTATCTGCCCACATACGAGGGAAAATGGTACAATCTTTAGGATCATAAATACGTTCAATTTTTTGACCTGCTTCTACATATTGACCATCATCTCCTTTTGCATATTGATAAGCACCTTTTTTATAATCGATTACTTTGGCATAAAAATATTGCCCATAAACCAGTGGATTTTCGCCATATTGTTCGCGATTTAGGTAGCTTAACAAAGAGAAAGGTTGTTCTGGATCATTCATATCAATAGGCGGATTTGCCAGCGAGCGAATAATAATCATGGAGTATGAAGAGTAGCCTAAAACAACAAAAGCAAAGCATAATACAATTAGGTTTACAATATCCATAGCTGCCTTGCGGTGGAAAATAAAGAAGTACAAGGCTCCTGTAATGATAGCCCAACTAACTATTCCGCCTATGCTAGAATTAACTAAGAATGTACTAGCAGCAAGAACTCCGTATGAACCTATGGCCAGGTATAAACTGGTTTTGCTTAATGAGTGGGTATAATGAAGAAAAGATGCAATGAGTGTAATCAATAAAAACACTAACAATAGGGCGCCAGAGTTAAAGTTTAAACCCAAAGAATTTACTGTAAAGTAGTCTAATTTAGTTGCAATGCCAGGTAATCCTGGGATGATTCCAAATTGAACAATACCAATGGTTAATATGGCAATGGCAGAAGCGCCAATAAATCCATTACGGGTATACTTGTATTTTTTGAAGTAATATACATAAACAATGGCTGGAATAACCAATAAGTTCAACAAATGGACACCAATAGCTAATCCAATGAGGTAAGCAATGAGCACTAACCAGCGGCTAGCATCTTTTTCATGTGCCACATTTTCCCATTTTAATATACACCAAAAGGTGAGCGTGGTAAAGAAGCTTGAGGAAGCATAAACCTCTGCTTCTACTGCCGAAAACCAGAAGGTATCAGAGAAAGTTAAGGTTAAGGCACCTACTGCACCTGCACCCATGATGGTAATGGTTTGCCAAGTTTCTAATATACCATCTGCAGTTGCCATTATTTTCTTGGCAAGGTGGGTGATGGTCCAGAACATGAATAAAACCGTTAATGCGCTGGTTACCGCAGACACCATGTTTACCCAAAAAGCAACGGTGCTTGGGTCTGAAGCCAACAAACTAAAAATGCGGCCAATCATTAAAAATAGTGGAGCCCCAGGTGGGTGACAAATTTGAAGGCGGTACGAAGCGGAGATAAATTCACCGCAGTCCCAGAAACTAACAGTTGGTTCAAGGGTTAACGTGTAGGTTGCTAATGAAATTGCAAAAAGCAACCAGCCTAATACATTGTTTAATTGATTATATTTACTCATTCTAAAACTAAATTTTTATGTTGGTTCAACGCTAAATGGCAAACATAAATGATTTTATGAAACCTACAAACAACAATCTTAAGCTAATTTTAAGTGTTTATTAGATTTTGCTCAATTGAAAACCAGCCTTCTAACTTAAAAAAGGGTAAAAGTTATCATATTCTACTTACTTTTGCATGCGGTTAAAACAGGAGAAAAAGCAAAGTGTCACACAAAGTAGTTGTAATTGGAGGCGGTGCAGCAGGATATTTTTCTGCCATTCAATGTGCCCAAACAAACAAAAATACAGAAGTTGTTTTGTTAGAAAAATCCATGAAAGTTTTGCAGAAAGTGAAGGTTTCTGGCGGCGGCAGATGCAATGTAACTCATGCTTGTTTTGATTTAAAGCAACTTTCATTGAGTTATCCGCGCGGCGAGAAACAATTAAAAAGTGCCTTTGCGAGGTTTAGCCCAAAAGACACCATTGAATGGTTTGAAGCCAGAAAAGTAAAGCTTAAAACAGAAAAAGATGGCCGCATGTTTCCGGTGAGCGACGATTCGCAAACCATCATTGATTGTTTAGAAAAAGAAATAAAAAAGTCTAAAGTACAGGTTGAATTAGGTAAAGGTGTTAAGAAAATTACACCAAATTTCCATGGTGGATTTGATTTAATATTAGATTCGGGTGAGAAATTATTTTGTAATAGAGTGATTGTGGCCACTGGAGGTAGCCCAAAAGAATCTGGATTGCAATGGTTAAAAGAGTTGGGTCACAGAATAGAAATGCCCGTGCCTAGTTTATTTACTTTTAACATTCCTAATGAAGAACTTTTGGCATTACAAGGCATTGCCATACCAGCTGTTAGGGTTCGAATTTTAGATACAAAATTAGAGTGTTGCGGACCTATTTTGATAACCCATTGGGGATTAAGTGGACCTTCTATTTTAAAAATTTCTTCATTGGGAGCAAGGATATTGGCCGAACGCGATTATTTGTTTGAGGTTCAGATATCTTGGTTAGAGAATAAAAAGGAAGATGCGGTTAGGCAAGAGCTTTTTAATTTAAAGGCGGCTAACCCGGGAAAACAAGTATCTAATTTGTTTCCATTTAACTTGCCAAAGCGATTAAATTCTTATCTATTGCTTAAAGCAGGCATAGATGAGCAATCTAATTGGGGAGATGTGAGTAAAGAGCAATTAAATCAAATTATCAATTGTTTGCTTTACGATACCTATCAAGTGAAAGGCAAAACTACTTTTAAAGAAGAGTTTGTCACTTGTGGTGGAGTAAATTTAGATGATATAGACTTTAAAGGGATGGAGAGCAAACGCATAAAAGGATTGCATTTTGCCGGAGAGGTCTTAGATATTGACGGAATTACTGGCGGATTTAATTTTCAGGCAGCCTGGACTACAGGTTTTATAGCAGGTAAAGCGGCAGCTAATCCGCTGTAAGCAATTTGAACGAAGCTAAGCTTTTTAAGTAGTCTGGTTGATACAAGTTAAACCTTTTTCGTTTTGAAGCTTTAACAAAAAAGCGCGTAAATCTTCTCCTTTTTGGGTGCCAATTAAAAACTTTTTACCACTTTTTAATACCAATTGAAGCCCTACTGTGCCTGCTACATTATAGGCTTTTCCATGCGTAAAACTATAACGTAATCCCCAGCCACCATATTCGCGAATGGGTTTATAATTTCTGACAGTAGCCGAATTAATTTCATCCCATCGAACATAATAATATACTCTTTGAAAAGGGAAAAATCGAATGGTAATTCCTTCTGTATCGATTCTTGTTTCTAAGTTGGTATAATAAAACAAAACTGCTACAAAGCCCAGCACAACCGAAGCAATGAGCATAGAAGTTCCATTTTCTCCCTGCGTTTTTCCTGTAATTACTCCCCAAAACACAATTAAAAATGGAATAAAAATGCTGAGTTTAATCCACCACTGGTTTAATTTTTGTTTTTCGTAATAGGTTTCCATGTTAACTAGCTTGTTAATTACTAAAATGAGCATACAAAAATACCATTTATTTACTCTGTTTTTACACTTTTAAAAGGCATGCCTATGCTCTAGGCATTTCAGTATAGGCATCAGCTTTAAAAAAAATTGGGTCGAACCAATATTTCTTGTGCATACTTATTGGGCTAATATTACCTTTGCTTACAATATGAGTAAGAAGGATTATAAAAGATATTTGATTACTGCGGCTTTGCCTTATGCAAATGGTCCGGTGCATATAGGGCATTTAGCGGGTTGTTATTTGCCAGCCGATGTGTATGTAAGGTATTTGCGTGCTACAGGTAAGGATGTATTATTTATTTGTGGTAGTGATGAGCATGGCGTTCCTATTACCATTAAGGCTAAAAAAGAAGGAATTACTCCGCAGCAAGTTGTAGATAAATATGATGGCATTATGAAAAATGCTTTCAAAGAATTTGGGATAGATTTTTCTTATTATGGCCGAACCAGTTCTGAAACTCATAAGCAAACTGCCCAAGATTTTTTTAAAAACTTGTACGATAAAGGTGTTTTTAAAGAGGAAATTACTCAGCAATATTTTGATGAAGAAGCTAAGCAGTTTTTAGCTGATAGGTATATTACAGGAACTTGCCCACGATGTGGTAACCCGGGTGCATATGGAGACCAATGTGAGAAGTGTGGAACTGCTTTAAGCCCAACAGATTTAGTTAATCCAACATCTGCATTAAGCGGCGCGGTGCCTGTTTTGCGTGAAACTAAGAATTGGTTTTTACCCATGGGTGAAATTCAACAATCTGCTTCTTTTAAGGAATACATAAAGCGCTTCGAAGATTGGAAATCCAATATAAAAGGGCAGTGCAATAGTTGGCTTACAGAAGGCTTACAAAGTAGAGCCATGACAAGGGATTTGGATTGGGGGGTTCCAGTTCCTATTGAAGGGGCAGACGGAAAGGTATTATATGTATGGTTTGATGCCCCAATAGGATACATCAGTGCTACTAAAGAAGCCATGCTAGCTAGAGGTCAGGAGCCAGGGGTCAGCAGCATATCTTGGCAAGATTGGTGGAAAGATGAAGACACCTCCTTAATACATTTTATTGGTAAAGATAATATTGTGTTTCATGCCATTATTTTCCCAATGATGCTATTAGCACATGGAGAATTTATTTTACCTAGTAACGTTCCTGCCAATGAGTTTTTAAATTTGGAGGGAGATAAAATTTCTACTTCACGCAATTGGGCCGTTTGGTTGCATGAGTATTTAATAGATTTTCCAGAAAGGCAAGACGAATTACGCTATGTGTTAACAAGCATTGCGCCAGAAACAAAAGACAGTGAGTTTACTTGGAAAGATTACCAAACGCGTGTAAACAGTGAATTGGTAAGTATTTTTGGCAATTT
>CANHDN010000125.1 GCA_947459415.1 Bacteroidota bacterium | reverse complement strand
TTCACCATTCCATTTAAAAACCTTAAACTTGCAGCATTACTATCATCATCATTTATTTAATATGAATAACTTATTAAAAGGAAAAAAAGGAATCATTTTTGGTGCATTAAACGATAAAAGTATTGCATGACAAGTTGCACTTAAATGTAATGAACAAGGGGCTGAATTTGTATTAACCAATGCACCCATTGCCATGCGAATGGGTGAAATAAACAAATTGGCAGAAGTATGTAATCATGCAAAAATTATTGCTTGTGATGTAAGTAAAAATGAAGATATGGAAAATCTCATTAGCCAGTCTATGGAAATATTAGGGGGTAAAATAGACTTTATTTTACACTCAGTTGGTATGAGTTTAAACATTAGAAAGGGAAGAACTTACACAGACCTTGATTACAAATGGACCCATGAAACATATGACATTAGTTCAATGAGTTTTCATAGATTATTGCAAACATGTTATAAAATGGATGCCATCAACGATTGGGGTTCTGTTATTGCATTGTCATATATCGCAGCTCAAAGAGTATTTCCAGATTACAATGAAATGGCAGATGCAAAAGCCTTATTAGAATCTGTAGCTCGCAGCTTTGGATACCATTACGGAAAAGCTAAAAAAGTTAGAGTAAATACCATTTCTCAAAGTCCTACCCCAACCACCGCAGGAAGCGGAGTAAAAGGCTTTGGAGATTTCTTTGATTATGCATCCGCACTTTCACCACTGGGTAATGCAAGTGCAGAAGCATGTGCAGATTATTGTGTACTCATGTTCTCTGATTTAAGCAGAATGGTAACCATGCAAAATCTCTTCCACGATGGAGGATTCAGTAATACAGGATTTAGCTATGATGTGTTTAAAATGATGGGTAAAACAGAGGAATAAACCTTCGTAAATAGCATTGAAAGTCGCATGTATATGATACATGCGACTTTCAATGCTATTTACTAAAACTGAAAATTTCTTTTAGATATATTCCCAGCACTAATTGAGTCTTCAAGGGCCGCACTTGCTAAAATTTTGCTCTGATAACAGCGTAAAATTACATAATCAATATCTAACATTTCAAATCTCATACAATGAACAGATAAAGAAAGTAAGCCCTTATTTTTTTCAATAAAATGAATATTAGTAAAATCCTTATTAACCTTGCTTGACTCTTTAAAAAGTTCAACTAATTCATTCACTGAACTGCTGCTTACCATATCACGAATCGTTAAGCTCTTAATTTCATTAGAGGTATACCCAAGCAAACTAAGCAGGGGTTGACTGCATGCTGCTACAGCATAATTATTCATATCACAAACTAATTCTGGGTAGGGAGAGTTTTGAACGATGGAAACAGTATACAAATGTGTATTTACCTCCATAAACTTATATTTATATACCAAATAAAAAATTAGAAATGTGGTGAGCAAACCAATGAGCATTGCCTTTAAAACATGAACAACTTTTAGGTTATCAACCCCTAAAAAACTATTTGCACCAATACTTATTTTATCTATTCCATAGAACAAGCTTCCAACAATAAGCAAATAGATACACACGGGCAAAATACTTTTCTTTAAAGCTAGATTTTCCAAATACTCTTTACTTTCCATTCGCTATCCTTTTATTTACAAATATAACAGATTTAAAAGGTATTACAAAAAGCTAATCCGTTTACAAACAGCGGCAGTATGTGTTACATTCCAAATAAAAAATCTTATATTTATCATCCTTTTCTATTAAATTGCCTTATCATTAAAAAAGTATCAGATTAAAGATGGAAGTTACCCAAAACGAAAATAAAAATTCAGCTGGAGTATTGATAGAGATTAGTTCAGAAGGTTTTTGTGTGCGAACAAATGATGCAATATTTGAAGAAACGGGTTATTTGCCACAAGAAATTATTGGTAAAAAATTTAAATCTTTTTTAGAAATAGACGCCTCAAAATTGAGAGATTTAGAGCGTAAAATTTCAGAAAATCCAGAAAATATTGTCTATTTTGATTCTTATTTCAAACTTAAATCTGGAAGTTCTCAGTATATGCAATGGACCATGTATTGGTCAGAAAATTTAAATCAGGTAATTTGTATTGGAAAGGTTTTGGGCAAAAATGAGGAATTACTTGCCAGAGAAATTGAGCACCTAAAATTACTCAATGCGATTAATGAAAATATCCAATTATACCAACATAAAAACGACCTTTTGCAAGAGGTATGTAAAATTTTTATAAAGACTGGTCACTACCCCATTGCCTGGGTATTTGGCATAGAAAACAATCGAGTTAAGTTAGTATGCAAAGACAGTGAGACATTTATTAGTGAGGCCATTTTTGAAAATTCTTTTATTGGGTCAAGTTTAATACAAAGTACTAAAAACAATAATAATGCTTCTATTGCCATTAGTATAGACCCGGCAGAAGAAAAAAACATATTACAGGACTTAGCAATACCAATCAAAAAAATAATGCTGATCTTGTTGCCAACACATCCAACACTTTACTTGGGAGTTGCCAGCACAGATTCAACTAAATTTGACGACAAAACCAAATCCATATTTCAAAAAATAGGATCACAATTGGGGTTTGCATTAAAATCATTTCAAAACGAATCACTGTTATCTGCAAGTGAAAACAAGTTAAAAAAACATATTAGAGAACTCCATGTATTAAATGAAATCAACAACATAATTTTACATGTAAAAGAAGAAGCTATATTAATTGATGAAGTATTAAAAACACTAAATGAGCATGGCAATTACCAATTGAGTTGGATAGCATTTTTTGAGGCAGATAAAGAGAAAAGCGAGCCTATAACACCCATTCTTTCTAAAGGCGCAGATGAATATGCCAAACATTTAAAATTTGATTTAAATAACCCTGAAATTTTAAAAGGACCAGCTGCTACTTGTATTTTAACCCGAAAATCGTCTATTGTGAATTCCAGTCAACATGATCCAAATTTTTCATATTGGAGGGCAAAAGCAAAGGAATTCGGATTAAACTCTATCATCTGTTTATACCTCCCAATAAATAACAAAGACAGAGGTGTTTTGGGCATTTATTCTTCAGAAGTAGATGCATTTGACAGCAATGAGATGAGCGTGTTAGAGCGTATTTCACAGAATTTAGCTTATGCCATCAATTCCATCAGAACCCTTAAAGAAAGTAGCCAATTTAAAAATCTACTCAGCAACTCTCAGAAAAAATTACTTGATTATGAAAAAGCGCTGAATGAAACGGCCATTATTGCTATTACAGACGAAAGAGGTTTGATTAATTATGTAAATAAAAATTTCGAGGAAACATATGGGCTAAAAGGAAGTGATACGCAGGGGAAAAGTCTATCCATGGTAAGTAGTAAATTCCACCCAGCAGAATTCTGGATAGCATTGTGGTCTGATATTAATTCAGGAAAAACATGGATAGGAAATATTAAAAATCTTGATCATAATGGGCAAGAAAAATGGTTCAGAACCATTATTTACCCATTTTTAGATTTAGATAACAAACCCTATCAGTTCTTAAGTATGCAGAGAGATATCACTGAGTCTATTGTACTGCAAGAAAAAGTTGCCTTAGCAAATAGACTGATTGATTCTGCAGAGACGCCCATATATTCTATAAACCTAGATTACACAATTATTTCATGGAATCAGGCAGCTTCGAGTTTATTTGGATATCAAGAATCAGAGTTATTAGGTAAAGCTTACACTGAAATTTTAAACGAAGATGAAAAAGATGAATTAGATATTTTTCTTTCAAAAATAAAAAAAGGAAATGCTATAGCCGGAATCGAGGTTACCAGAAAAACAAAAAGTAATAGTAAAATTTATTTAAGTTTACATATATCTCCATTGAGAAACGACAAACTTGAAATAATTGGAGCTGCCATCATTGCAAAAGACATTACCAGAACTAAGCAGGCAGAATTAATGGCTTTTTCATTAAACACCAAACTGATTACTCGAGAGCGCGAGTTTGAATTTTTATATGAACTTAGCAACCTGAATAAAAATAGCATTACGAGTATTGGAACTTACCTGCAATCTATTACCTCACTCTTCGAAAAACACTGGAACAATCACCTATTAAGTAATGTAAAAATTACCTATCAAAATAAAACATTTTCAGGTTCACAATTCAAAGAATATGAACATTACACCGCCAGCGAAAAACAATTAGAAGAGGCTAATTCAATTGAAATTCTGGTATATCACCCGCAAGAATATAGACTTAGTAAAAGCGAAAAGTACCTATTAAACTTAAGCTATTCATGGATTAGTTCGGGTATTAAATTCAAAGAATATAGTTATAAACTCTCGGAACGTATTAAGGAATTAAATACCCTCCATTTTTTATTAAAATTATCAGAGCAAGAAAAAAACAACCTAGATAGTTTCTTCCAAAAATTAGTGAATTACCTCCCCCAAGGATGGCAATTCCCAGATCTAATTTGCGCACATTTAACCTATAATAATATTTCTTATTGGTCTGACCCAACTGGAATTAATGGCAAAAAACAAACTCAAGAATTTGAAACGATAGACCATATTAAAGGTTGCATAAGCGTTGGATATAAAACAGAACTTGAAAATAAGTACGAAGAATTGTTCTTAGTTGAAGAACAAAATTTATTAATTGAAATTGCAGAAAATTTAAGGGCAACCATCAACCAACAAATTTTACAAAGCGACTTAAAGAAAGCAGAAAACAAAATTCAACAAATAGCTAATTATGTAGACGCAGCAGTCTTATTAATGCAAGCAAATGGGACCATATTATTCAAAAACTTGCAAAGTGTGCCAATGTTTAAGGAAGTTTTTGAAATCAATTTATCTCAAGCTTTAAATGTATTGGATCAACTTAGAACAGAAAAGCACCACGAATTGATTAAAGCGATAGATGGATTAAATATAGGTTCAGAAAGCCAGTATTTGTTTGAATCACTTGATCATTTAAATAAAGTAAAAAGCTTTGAGCTTAAGTTACTAAACTTAGATCCATCAGACTTTACTGCATCAGACAAGCTCTTGGTTTTAAGAGAAATCACTCATTTAAAAGACAGAGAGGAAGAAATAAACAACTTAGTAAACTTATTAAAAGATTTAAATTTTATTACCTCTTTTGAAATCAGTCATGAACTGCATAAACTGCAATCTATTGTAGAATTAGCACAAGACTTAGACTTCGTAGATACAGAATTAAGAGATATTTTTTCTACCAGTAAAGACACCTTTACTAAAACGAATAACGCCGTTAAAAAGCTTATTAATCGAATAAATATTCCATTACAAAAAGAACTTCGAATAGCCAATAGTTTAAAACGAATCGAAAAGATTATTTTAATTGATGAGGATGATTTATCTAATAAAATAAGTTTACGAATGTTAGAAAAACACTTTGACCCTATGAAACTTATTTGTTTCATCAATGTGGATGAGGCAATGGCTTATATTAAATCTGAGCCAGACTCAGGGAATAATGTAATTCTACTGGACCCAAGCATCAAACAGCATAAAGGTTGGGATTTTTTAGACTTTTATCAAAATAAAAACATGAAATCTCCAGTAATTTTGATTGGGTCTAAACCAGATCAATTGGCCATACAGCGAGCTATGACTTATGTCTGTATTAAAAACTATATTCTAAAACCACTCAACAACGAAACCGCCAAACAAATTAATAGCAAAGAAACTTTCATTTGGAATAATTAATGGTATGCTAAAAACTGTAATGCTAGTAGACGACGATGATGTAACATTGATGATCTGCAAACTAAGAATAAAAAAGGCTCAATTCTGTGAAGAAATAGTAAGTTTTGAAAACGGATTAACTGCCATTCAATTTTTTGAAAATCAACTCAGCCTTCCATCACAAAATCGTATTCATCCTGAGTTAATTTTCTTAGACATTAATATGCCAGTAATGAATGGATGGGAATTTATTGAAAGTTTTGAAGAGAAATACCTAAGCTATTTTCCAACAACTAACATCATCATTTTGAGCTCAAGTGTAGATCCAAAAGACGAAGAAAAGGCAAAAGCAAACAAACGCATTCTAGGCTTTTTAACAAAGCCTCTCACAGATGAAAACCTCAAAGCGATAGAGGTAATAGAAGATTTTAAAAATAAGTTTAACCATAGATAATTATAAACCGTATGCTTAACCAAGTGATGTTGATTGACGAAGATGATGTAACCCTGATGATTTGTGAATTACGATTAAAAAAATCGCAATTTTGTAAAAATGTGATTTCATTTTTTTCTGCCAATGAAGCCTTAACTTATTATAAAAATCAGATTCTTTTACCTAAAAACGAACAAGAATTACCAGAACTTATTTTCTTAGACTTAAACATGCCAGAAAAAAGTGGTTGGGAATTTTTAGAGGAATTTGAACAAGAAATTATGCCACATATCAAGGCGCCACAAATAGCCATATTGAGTTCTACTGTTGATCCAAAAGATTCTGAAAAAGCATCTTATAACCCATATATTACCGCATTTATAAATAAGCCGCTCACCACAGAGAGTTTAGCTAATTTTAAAGCTGAAATTCGATAAATTAATCTCTGAAAATAATTTGAGATTTAGTTTGTGCGTAGGTAACATCAATAACCCCTGGTTCATTAAAAAAATCGCCTGGAAACCCTAATTCTATTGCAGATACTTCATTAAGCTCTTGCCATAAATTAGTAGGAATTTCAATATTAACTGAGCCCAAAGCATCCTTTATTTGATGAGCTTTTGTGGCTCCAACAATAGGAACCACTGATTGGTTCCTTTGCATGGTCCATTTTAGGGCAACTTGAGCAGGTGTGCATTCAATTGCTTCGGCAACCGCTATCACTTTTTGGGCAATTAAAGTACTGCGTTCATTTAACCTTTTAGA
>CANHDN010000124.1 GCA_947459415.1 Bacteroidota bacterium | reverse complement strand
TCTTTGCGCCACAATGCAGCAATCGCATAGGCAAAAGGTACAATGGTAGTAGCAAAGCCAAAAAACAAGGTAGGCGGGTGTATCACCATCCAATAATTTTGCAAGAGTGGATTCAAGCCATTACCATCTTTTACCTTGCTTAAATAATCAGCTTGTTTAAATATGGGTGCATCTCCCATTACATTTCTAAGTAATTCAAACGGACTACTACCCAATTTATAGGATATTATTTTAACTCCAAGCAACATCGAGGTTAATGCAATTTGAGATAACATGAGCACAGCCATGACTGGGTTTTGCCATGATTTTGCAGATCGAATTAAGATTTGCCCAATAACCATTTGCCAAAAAATCCATAATAGAAAGCTTCCTTCTTGACCTTCCCAAAAGCAAGAAATCATAAAATGTACTGGCAAATCCCTACTAGAATGTTGCCAAGCATAATGATACTCAAAATAGTGACTGTATATAATTTTAAATAGCGCGCCAATAATGGTTAAAACGGCTAAACTATGCAGATGAAAAGCATATTTGGCAATTTTCTCCCAACTTTTATCTAGTGAATTTCGCTCGGCAAAAAAATAACTCAAACTAGCCAAAATAGAAGAAATAAAAGAAACAACCACTGCAGTATGTCCCAAATTACCCCAAAATAAATGTTCTCCGATAAATGTTACTGTGCTCATTCAAAAAAATTAATGGTAAAAATTATATAACTTTGGACTTAACTTAGCTGGCAGCATTTGTAGAATCAGCAGTTTTAACCTCGCCATCCGTATATTTACTAGGACATTTAAGCAAAATTTTATTAGCTAAAAAATGTTCTCCTTCCATACTTCCTACAATTACAATTTTCTCAGACCTATCAAAATCAGCTGGTTCTGGATTATAATATACAACCTTACTCTCCTGCCCCAATTCGTCTGTTAGATAAAAACTAAAATAGTTTGCATCTTGTTGCGGATTATAATACTTCTCTTTCTCTCTGTTCAATACACCCACAACATGGTATTCTTTGCCAGGGTTTTTTCTGGCCATTTCAAAACCTTCATAGGTACTTGCATCTCCATACATACTAACAATAGCACCAATAGCAAGGGCTATTACCACAAGCCCGATAATACTCGATTTTTTCATGCTATTTTTTTTCTTGCTTTCTAATTTTTAAATCTAAAGAAATTAGGTATGCAACTATTCCCAAAAATATGAGTGCAATCACTGCAACTACCACCTGAAACTTATCAGTGCTTGGGGCATCAGCCATGGCACTGCTTTGAATTTGATTGATGATAAAATGTGTCATAATCTTAATTATTCATTTTCTCTAAAAAACTGTATTTTATTGATTCTAATTTGCAGTTCAGCAATCCAGAACCCGATAAAAATCCATCCTAATACGGCCGGATAAAAAACCATTCTGAGCCTGCTATCTAAATCATATGAATTAAACCCAGGGTTCCCACCATTGCCTGGGTGCAGCGAAGCTGTTAACCTTGGCAAAACGAAAATTAATACAATAAAAACTGGCAAAGCAAATAGATTGTATACTGCCGAAATGCGTGCTTTTTTCTCTTCATCTTCAATTGATCCGCGCAATACAAAATAGGCAGCATACATTAACATACCAATTGCTGCACTATTTAATTTAGGGTCATTTGTCCAGTAAGCTCCCCAGGTATTTTTAGCCCAAATCATCCCAGTTACTAAACCCATAGTTCCAAATAACATAGCGATTTTAGCATAAGCCTCTGATCGAATATCGTGCAACAAATCCCTGTTTATCAATCCTTTTGCAGCATAAATGGCAGAGGCAATTAATAAGGTCTGCATCCCAAACCACATAGGTACATGATAATAAAGATTTCTAATACTTTGAAATAATATAGGAAGCTGAGGAACAGGCAATAATAAACCTCCAACTAGGGCATATAATACCAGTAAAATGCCCGAAATTTTCCACCACTTTATCATATAATTATTGAACAATTAATGAGCCTAATTGATTTGCGAAGGTACAGATTATCTGATTACATCATAACATAATTTTAATCCTTGAATTTTTTGACAAAAAAAAGCGCCTGAGTAATAAAACTCAGACGCTCTATGATACAAACAAACAATCTTATTTTTTACAAAAACACTCCCAATTGATCTTCGTTTTTTCCTACATTTTCTGCAAAGGGACCTTGGCAAAAAAGTTTCATACCCTCCATATAATATTGATCTAACAGTTCATTGCCTGTTTTTGGAATATAACTATTAGCGGCTGTTTCTAAATGACCTTTCATCAATAAGATAGATTCTTCCTTATAATTAGTAGCGTCAACGAATCTAATGGTATCAGCAATTTTGGTTCGAACCAAATTAATTTGCTGTTTAAAAACCGCCGTTAACTCTGAGTTTGTACTACTTAAATTTATTAATTTTAACATACCATTCATGGTTTATTTTTTTAATGTATGACTATAAATTTTTGATCTTTGTATTGATAGCTATCACTTGAAATAAAGAGCATATAAGTTCCCTCATTCAAGTTATCCATATGAATATCAAGCCTCTTATCGCCTAGTTGTTTATGTAATTGGTGGTAGACTTGCTTTCCTAAAACATCTATTATTGAAATTGTAAGATTCTCATTTATAGGCGCATTAAACTCAATAGAAAAAACACCTATATTTGGATTTGGATATAAACTATACTGAATGTCTTCCTCAACTGCCGATATGGAATTTAATATTCCACCTCCCAATTTAGGATCTACATTCCAATTTGAGCCGTCTTGCAAGTTTACATATTTTAACACACCTGAGCATGGTAATGACCTAACCTGAACAAACATACTCATAGTATCCCTGCATCCTTCTGCACCTTCGGCAACCAATGTAACAACATAATTACCAGCATTTGTATATTTCTTGTTAAATATAAATGTATTACTAGAATCCATGGTTCCATCTCCAAAATACCAGTAGTATTTTTTAATCCATCCCTGACCCATGTATCTAGAGGTATTGTAGAAGTTAAAATTATTATTGTCTAAACATTGAACTTGATAATCTGTATTAAATGAAGCACTAGGTCCGTTTAATCCAGCAATTATCTGAATAGGTTTAGTTTGGCTAGACATACATCCAACAGAATCAATTGAAACCAAGGTTATTTGATAGGTGCCTGCATCAGGAAAACCTTTACTTGGGTTAGTTTTAATCGAACTTGTGCCATCTCCAAATGTCCATAAATAAGTATTGTTACTACCACGAGTTAGGTTATTAAATTTAACAATATTTTGGCATTTACACTCACACAACGAATTGTCAAAACTAAAATTAGCAACACTCGCATTAAAGGCTCTGCTCACCTCAACCTGCTGAAAGGTGGTATCTGCACATCCATATAAATCTTTGGCAACAAGCATTACTTGGTATAAACCATTTAAAGGGTAGGTATATGCTGCTGTAACTCCTTTTGCGGTATCTGATAATGTATTTAAATCGCCAAAATTCCAATGAAATGTATTAGCGTTTTTAGACAAGTTATTTACTAAAATTGTGTTAGAGCAAGTATTATTGTTTATATTAAAATCTGCAACAGGAGCTCCTTGAATATGAAAATATTGGCTAAGGGTATCATAACATGCCCCATTAGAAACTACAAATGCCAAACTATGTCCTCCAATGGTTGGACTATCCAAAACTATGCTATCTCCCCAACCAATTAATACGCCATCCCACAGCCACTTTTGCATACTCACATTTTGAGAATTACCATTTGCGATAATGGTATTAGCGCATGGAATTACCTGGTAGTTAAATGTTGCTCTTGGTGGATAAACACCCAGCCATTGAGGTGCTGTAATATTCTGTGAAATAGTTTGAGAACAACCAACACCTTGATAAGCGGTTAAACTTACCGAAAAAAAACCTGCCATGGCATAACCATGAATGGGAGCCGTTGAAGAATCTAATGTAGAGTTATCTCCAAAATTCCATACATAAGATCCACCATTTAGAGAGGTATTATGAAACTGTATTGCTTGAGAGCAAGCATCTACACTGTAATTAAATGAAGGAATAGGCTCTAAATTATTATTTACACTAACTCCCCTTCTTAAAGTATCAGTGCAACCATTCTCTGCAACATTTATCATGGTAACCAAATACCAATTTACCCCAGAGTAAGTATGTGTAAATTCCATAGAATCATAACTCAACACTCCCCCATCTCCCATATTCCAATAGTTTCCTATGCTATTACTAGATGTATTTGTAAAATGAATTGTAGTTCCACAAGTACTTCCGGTAGAAAAATTGGCTACAGGCGATTCTTTGATTTCTATCACTTGATAGGCAGTATCATGGCAACCGTTTGACCCCATGGCAATTAATTGAACAGCATATACGCCAGAATTTGTATATTTCTTATTGTAAACAAATGTATTCGTGGTGTCTATCGTACCATCCCCAAATGTCCATCTGTATTTGTTTATCCAGCCATTACCTCTAAAGTTGGATGTGTTAGAAAAATTAAATGTGTTTCCATGTAGACATTGAACCGGAATATCTGAAAGAAAAGAAGCTGAAATGCCATTTCTACTCAATCCGATGGTAATGGTTTGTGTAGCAGTATCAACGCAATTACTGGAACTAATAGCAACTAATTTTACCACATAGTTTCCTGCCTCTAAATAACTCTTGCTAATCAAGTTACCAGAGGCCACAGTACCATCATGGAATAACCAAATAAATGAAGTTGAATTTGAAGATGTACTTGTAAATCTAACTTTTTGTGAACAAGAGTCGCTAACCAGTAAATAGCTAAAACTAGCAACAGGATTTACGCCCAATGAAGGATTAATTTGAATAAATCGTTCCATGGTATCTGCACAACCACTTGCATTACGCACAATTAATTGTACCGTATATGATCCTGCATTTGAAAATACATGATTTGGATTTTTAAGTAAACTTGTATTAGATAAACCTGCATTTAGATCCCCAAAATTCCATATATATTCGCTTGAACCAAAAGAATAATTGTTAAACTGCACTGATGTGGCACATTGGTTTGCAGTAAATGAAAAAACAGCATTTGGCTTTGGCAATACAGTATATAAAACTCGCATGGTATCAATGCAATCTACTGTCCCTTTTGCTACTAATGTAACTGTATAATCTCCCGGATTTAAATTTAAATTAAAAGTTTGTGTGGCATAACTACAAGTAAACACATAGCTACTATTTGTTGATGCAAAGGTCCACTCATAGCTATTCGCATTACTAGACAAATTATTTACTGAAATAGTACCACTACATCCGGTTTGATTAAGTTCAAAGGACGCAATAGGTCCTGCCTCAACATGAACCTGCAAAGTATCGTATGCAATACAATTATTTGACGACCCTATTTCAGCAACCACATTGTATCTTCCTGCAGCATTATAACGATACATCACAGGAGAATTTCCAATTACAGTTGTATCAAAACCATCTCCAAAATACCATGTTACACTTCCAATTGAACCAACTGAAATGCTTGAGTAATTTTGAAATGTAAATAGGTTTCCACCAATACATCTCGCTGTATCGTTTTGCCATAAACTTGGTATAGGTTTTGGCAATACATTAATTAAGGTATTCGCAGACGATTGACAAGCAGCCAATGTATCAAAGCTATGTATCGTAATAGTAAAATTACCTTCTGCATGATAAGAATGTGAAAAACTGCCAAAAAAACTTGTATCAGTATCACCATCTCCATACAGCGCAACGTACTTTACATCACTCTGTAGATTCTGAATATTTAGCGTATAAATATTATTATTTAAGCATTGATTGGCATCATTTAAATTAAAAGTAGACTGTGGAATTGGCACCAAGTTGAGAATTAAACTTACGGTGCTATCACAACCAGCAGCATTCATAAAAACTGCACTATATACACCTGCAGCATGGTATGTATTCCCATTAAATGAATAAGTTGACCCTGCACATATGTATGCAGTATCTGAGCTACTTGTGGGCGTGCAACTATATCCTGCATCAATGGTAGGGTTGTGTCTACTGTTGCCGGTTCCCAATAAATCTATTACAATAGTAGGGGTTAAACCCGTAGCTACATTTGCATCACTGTTTCCATTTACGCCTGCCGCAACACTTTGGCTTGTAAGGCCTCTTTGTGGAAATAAAACGCGATATTCACCACTTGAATCAATCAAAAAATTATAATAACCCGGATTCCCAGATACATCGTTTGTGGTAACCGTAGAATCTATCAGCGTAAAATTAGATCCAATATTTTTTAAAAGATAAATTTTCTCGTCATTCATCCCCTCACTAGCAGGTTCATCTTGCAGCCCATTGCCATTTAAATCTCTCCATACATAATTACCAATGGAACCACCATTGAAGTATCCTGCATCAATACTCGCATTGTCTTTATCAGTCCCAGTTCCCAATTCATTAATAGTTATAAGTCCAGAAATTCCATTTGCATTGGCATCATTATTTCCATTCAACTGTGGAGCCTGGTTAATCATATTTGTGAAGGTGTACTGTAAATAATTAGGTTCAAACTTTACATAATACTTTCCTGTTCTCAGCTCGATAAATTTATAATAACCAGGTTCTCCAAAATAGTTATTTCCAGTGATAGTTGAATCCAACAACACATCATCTCCACCCCCAATTAAACTATCTATTCCGGCGCTATACAAAAATACCTTTACCCCATTTAAACCTGAATTAATTGGCTCGTCTTGTAAACCATTTTTATTAGAATCAATCCAAACATAATTTCCAATGGATCCAAGCACCGAGGAACAATTGGTTAACATACCAATTTGATTAGGAGCAGCTGGCAATAATCTTCCGCTTGAGCCTAAAACATCTGCTCTACTCACCTGATAATAAATAGTATTATTCATTACCTTATTTGAAGGTGTGCCAACAGGAACACGC
>CANHDN010000123.1 GCA_947459415.1 Bacteroidota bacterium | reverse complement strand
GGTAGAATCGTTAGAAAACGTCCTAGCCTAAATGACTTCTTAACAGATTCAACCGCAAGATTATTGCCAGCTTATCAGCCATTGTATTTTGCTGCTTGGGTTCAGGATAAATTCGTGTTTAAAGATTTAATTATTCGTGTTGGTGTTCGTTTAGAGCGTTTTGATGCCAACCAGCCAGTGCTTAAAGATCCATATTCAATGGTTCCATTATACACGGTTGGTGAAGCAAAAAATCTTGGAATCTTAGATGCTGAAAATATTCCTACAACCATTGGAGATAATTTTGTTCCTTATGTAGATAAAGATCCAGGTCAACAAGATGCAGATATTACCAAAGCTAAGTTTGTTGGTTACAGAAATGGAAATAATTGGTATGATAAAAATGGTAATCCAATTTCAGATCCTCAAACCATTGCGCGTGATGGTAAAACAAACCGTAACATGCCATTATTGGCTGATCCAAAAAATCCGCAATTGCCAACAGCTGCTTCATTTACAGATTATGTTCCAGACATCAAATTATTGCCTCGTATTTGGTTCTCGTTCCCAATTTCAACTACCTCTCAATTCTTTGGAACTTATGATATCTTAACACAAAGACCAAGTGCCAACGTAGGACAAATAGATGATTATTTTTACTTACAAAATCGTTTAAGTGGTGGTGCAATTGCTAACCCAGATTTAAAAATGGTTCAAGTAACAGATTATGAAATTGGTTTCCGTCAACAAATTGGTCAAGATGCAGCCTTGGGTATTATTGCTTCTTATCGTGAATATAGGAACCAAATTCAATTATTCCGTTATGTGCAAGCATGGCCAAATGATTACTCTACCTATGGTAATTTAGATTTCTCAACCGTAAAGAGTATTGGTTTAGAATATAATGTTAGAGATTTAGGTAATGTTACCATAACAACCAACTATCAATTGCAATTTGCGGATGGTACTGGGTCAAACGCCAACTCAAGTGCAGCCTTAGTGCAAGTTGGTTTGCCTACACTACGTACCATGGTTCCAATGGATTTTGATACCCGCCATACATTCAAAGCTATTTTTGATTATCACTACAAAGAAGGAAAAGATTACAATGGTCCTATTGTGGATGGAAAGAAGATTTTTGAAAATGCCGGTTTCAATTTTATATTTACTTCATTCTCCGGAAGACCTTATACCCAAGATTTACTTCCTACTCCAGGTGGTGTTCAATCTGGTGTGGTTGTAAGAAGCCCGGTAAAAGGAACTCCAAATGGAGCAAATTTACCAGCACAATATAACATAGACTTAAACATTGATAAAAATTTCATGTTCAAGAAAAAGAAAATTGATGGTACCATGACAGTTTACAGATTACGTACCTTTATCATGGTTCAAAATTTATTAAATACTGCCAACGTAACAAGTGTATTCCGCTATACAGGTTCAGCTTATGATGATGGATTCTTAGCTTCTCCAGTTTCTAGGGAGCAAAAAGAAACTGCAACCAATCAGCAAGCATATGTTGACTTATACAATACAAGAATGGTAAATCCTGATAGGTTCGTTTTACCGCGACTAACACGTTTGGGTTTGGCATTATATTTCTAAGTTTTTCGTAACAACAAAAAGAGATTATCATGGAAAAATATACCATAAAATTTATGAAAACAGCAGTTCTTGCATTCAGTTTATTTGTGCTTTCAAATAATACTTTTGCCAAGGAAAATGTGGGCGTTTTAAGGAAAAATACCTCGCCAAGTTTAGGTAAAATGGGAGCTGGTTGTGCCGCTGCAACTCAGCAAAAAGATCTTGATTTAAATAACGTACGTACTACCATTTTGAATGGTGGCGATGTATGGTGGAACTTGCAAAATGCAAGATATGAAATTCCTCGCGTTGAGCCGGGTCAAACCTCTAAGCACTCTTTATTCTCTGGTGCTTTATGGATTGGTGGTATTACTCAGGGTAACTTGCGTATTGCTGCACAAACCTACCGTCAAAGTGGAAATGATTATTACCCAGGTGCGCTTCAAGTGGATGGTTCAGCCTCTATTACTGCTGCTCGTTGTAAATTTTACGATCAGATTTGGAAAGTGACTTTGGCAGAAATAGAAGAGTTTAGCAATGATGAAACCAAATGGAATGATCCAATTGATGGAATTGCAAACTGGCCTGGTAATGGAAATAGGGGTGAGGGAGTGACAGGAGAAGCTGAATTTTTAGCTCCATTCTTCGATTTTAATAAAGATGGTAAATATGAACCTTCCAATGGAGATTTTCCATCATTTGAGCAAAATGTATTGAGTAATATTCCGGATATGATGTTGTATACCATTTACAACGACAAAGGAAATATCCACTCAGAAACAGAAGGTTTGCCAATTGGATTAGAATTACACACACAAAGTTTTGCTTATTCTACCAATGATGAGATTAATAATATGACTTTCTATCGCACTACTATTTATAACAGAAGTACAGAGACCATCGATTCATGTATATTTGGTCAATGGGTAGATGCAGATTTAGGAAATTACTCAGATGATTATGTGGAGTGTGATGTAAAAAGAAATTTAGGTATTTGTTACAATGGGGATGATAACGATGAAGGTATTTTAGGTTATGGTTTAAACCCGCCTTCTGTAGGTGTAAACTTTTTCGAAGGTCCTCGTAAAATAGTTGGAACAGATACTACTGAAATTGGCTTAACTAAGTTCATTTATTATAATAATGACTTCTCGGTTACAGGTAATCCTTCTCGTCCGGAGCACTATTGGAATTATCTAAATGGTCGTTGGAAAGATGGTTTAAATATAACTTATGGTGGCAATGGTCGTGGTGGTTCAGATACTGCATCATTTATGTTCCCTGGTAAAACAGATCCTAGCGGCAGGGCAGATTGGACAGAGCGTATCGCTGGTAATACTCCTGGAGACAGAAGATTTCTACAAACTGCGGGTCCATTTAGTTTACTACCTGGTTCAAAAAATCAAGTTACAGTAGCTGTGGTTTGGGCAAGAGCTACTACAGGTGGTGCAACTGGATCATTTAATTTATTAAAAGAAGCTTCTGATAAGGCCTATGTTCTTTATAAGAACAACTTTAATATTGTTGATGGTCCTAGGGTTCCAGATTTAAGTGTAGTAGAATTAGATCGTGAGTTAATTTTGAATATCACCAATTACAAGGTAACAGAAGCATACAGTGACTCATCTGCTGGCTTGTGTTCTGAAAAAACTAAGTATGCTTTCCAAGGATATCAAATTTTCCAATTGAAGAAGAACTCAACACCAGGTGATTTATACAATCAAGACGAAGCGCGTTTAATAGCACAGTGTGATATTTTGGATGGAAACGGTTTAATGGTTAATATAGTAAATGATCCAGATTTAGGTTCAGTAAAGAAAATAATGGTGGCAGGTGAAGATAAAGGTATTAGACATAGCTTTAGAATTACCAAAGATGCTTTCTCTACCTTATCTGACCCAACCTTAGTAAATTTTCAAAATTACTATTTCATGTTAGTGGCTTATGCCAGTGCAACAAATTGTTCGGTTGATGCAACTCAATATTTGTCTGGTAGAAAATCTATAGATGGAGGTTCAATCAAAATTTGGGGAGGTATTCCTCATAAACCAACTCCGCGCACTCAAGGCACCGAATTAAATACGAGCTGGGGCGATGGACCAGAAATTATTAGAAATGAAGGAACTGGAAACAGTGGAAATACTTTAATGCTAACCAAAGAAAGTATTGAGAAGGCTTTATTAGCTCCATATTATGTTCCAAGCCCTAAATATATGCGTGGTAGAGGTCCGGTAATTGTTAAAGTTATTGATCCTTTTAAAGTGCCAAGTGCCAACTTCGAATTACGTTTGGTTGATTCATCTGCCTCTACTAACAAAGGAGATAGTTTAACAGCTAACCAAACTAAGTGGATTTTAACAAATACAACCAATAACCTAACTTATGTATCTGAAACAAGCATTAAAAATAAAAATGAGCAGTTGTTTCCAGAGTTAGGATTAAGTATTACGGTTCATCAAGTGGTTGGTCCGGGTAACCCAGATAATTCAACAGATGATGCCAATGGATATTTATCATCTAGTAAAGTATATGCTGATCCAAGCAACGAATGGTTTCCAGGTATCCCGGATGAAGTGGCAGCTTTGGTTCCTTTGAACTGGATTAGAGCAGGAAATACAGGAACGCCAGGCTTTGCAAATCCTTATGAGCATGATTTTGCAGATGGTCCTTCCGGAGGTAAACGTGCCGTTGACCCAAGAAGACAGTATAATAAAGTGATTGATGGAACATGGGCTCCCTATTCATTAGCCGCCAGAGCAGTATCACCACAGCCAACTTATGGTCCGGCTTGGGCTGCAAGTTCTGGAGGTTATTCTACAGATAATCCATTATCAGATTTAAGATCAGTATTATTTGTGATCACAGCTGATAAAACTAAATGGACGCGTTGTGTGGTTATTGAGGCTGGAGAAAATACAGCCTTGAACATTGGAAATGCTCCAAAAATGACTAGGAGAAAATCTCCATCTGTAGGTAAAGATGGTAAGCCAGATGGAACAGGAAATGGTATGGGTTGGTTCCCTGGTTATGTTATTAACAAAGAAACAGGCGAGCGTTTAAATATTATGTTTGCTGAAGATTCTTCTTTACCATTAGAAAATGGAAGTGATATGATTTGGAATCCAACTTCAACATTGGTTACAGGTTCTGTTGGAGGTTTAGATTATAAATTAGGTGGTAAACACCATATTTATGTAATGGGTACCAAATCTTTCCGTACTACTACAACTGGTCCTGTTTTATATAGAGGTCCGCGTTACGATGAAGGAGCCAGCTACATGGATTTATTTAATAAAATAGAGAACGGTACAAGTGCTACACTCAATATGCGTTATTTATATTCACAAGCTATGTGGGTGAGTATGTCATTGGTTTCACCAAGAACTAAGTTGGGAGATTTAAATACAACAGGTGGTATTCCATGTGATGTAACCATTAATATTGATGTAAAACGTCCGTATGCAGCTCAAGCGCCGGTAGAAAAAGCACAAACGAAAAACGATAGTATTCCGTTTTACACTTTCTCTACAACAGATTTAGCTCCAGAAATTGGAACCAAAGAAGCGGGTACAAAAGCGTTAGAAATGGTTTCTATTACTCCAAATCCTTATTATGCTTATGCTGGTTATGAAGATCCAGGTAATCAATTAGATTCTCGTGTGAGAATTATTAACCTACCAAAAAAATGTGTAGTTTCTATTTATACTCAAGGCGGATTCTTGGTACGCAGAATTAGAAAAGATGATGATACAAGAACCTTTTTAGAGTGGAACTTAAAGAATGATGCCAATGTTCCAATTTCAAGTGGTGTTTACTTGATACATATTCATGCAGATGGTATTGGAGAGAGAGTAATTAAGTGGTTTGGTATCATGCGTCCGGTAGATTTTGATACATTTTAATTAAGCATTATTTTAACGAGTTAATAACAGAAAAATGAATATAGCTATAGCAAAATTTGGTTTAGTTGGATTGCTTTTAACCTCTGTAACGGTATTTGGTGGCAACCCAGATCGTTCAGGTGGTGCAGGAGCTACCCAACTTAATGTTAATCCGTATGCTAGGTCTGCGGGTTATGGTGGCACCAATACAGCCTCTGTAAGAGGAATAGAATCATTTAATTTAAACATTGCTGGTTTGGCTTATACGAGCAAAACAGATATTGCCTTTTCAAGAATGTCTTTCCTTCAAGGTAGTGGTGTAAGTGTAAACAACTTTGGTTTAGCCCAGGCTTTAGGCGAAGATGGAGATGGTGGTGTAATTGGGTTGGGCTTTTCTTCTTGGGATTTTGGAAGTATTCCAATTACTACTTATGATAATCCAGATGGTACTTTACCTACTTTTAGCCCAACTGTATTAAACATTGGAGCATCATATGCTAAGAAGTTTTCAAATAGCATAACAGGAGGCTTTTTATTGCGTTTAATTTCTGAGGGCTTAGCCGATGTTCGTGCACAAGGTGTTGCTTTTGATTTTGGTGTTCAATATCAAACAGCTTTGAATGCGAAAAGCGACAAGAAGAAGATTAAGAAAGAGGATTTTCGCTTAGGTATTTCCATGCGCAATATTGGACCAGATATGACTTTCCGCGGAGCGGGATTATCGTTTAGAGCGATTAATGCGCAAACGGGTGCAGATCGTAAAGCATATTTTGCTGCAGATAAATTCAATTTACCAACTTTAGTGAACATTGGTTTAGGATATGATATGCGTTTGGATCAAACTCAAGATACCTATTTCCATCGTTTAACAGGTTCGTTTAACTTTAACTATAACGCATTTCAATCAAATGTGTATGGTTTTGGAGCGGAGTATGCTTATAAAGAATTAGCCATGTTACGTGTTGCTTATAATGTATCTGGCGACAAACAATTATTTTCTAACAGTCCAGAAGATCCTCAATATTTAAATCCAATTTATGGTTTGTGGGCCGGTGCTACTTTCCAAATGCCGATTTCTAAAGGTGGAACATCTATGGCCATTGATTATGGTTATGCACCAACAAGAATTTTTAATGGTATGCATACCATTGGCATTCGTTTAACTGTTGGAGGTAAAAAAGGATAATAAATTTTACTATATTTGTTTTTTAATAAAGAAACGTTCCGCCCAGTGCGGAACGTTTCTTTTATTTTTAACACGATAACAAAGATTGAAAATATGGCTGATATTAATTTTGTAACAAAAGAAGGATTAGAAAAATTGCAGGCGGAGTTAACAGATTTAAAATATGTTCAACGTCCGTTTATTACCAAGCAAATTGCTGATGCAAGAGATAAAGGGGATTTAAGTGAAAATGCAGAATATCATGCAGCAAAAGAAGATCAAGGCTTATTGGAAGCAAAAATTGCCAAGATGGAAGACCTGATTGCAAAATCAAGAATTATTGATGAAAG
>CANHDN010000122.1 GCA_947459415.1 Bacteroidota bacterium | reverse complement strand
TCTGTTCTTGTTTTCAGTCATTTTCTTTCTTCATTTGTCTCCAAATCAAGCGCAAAACAAAGAAAATGTAGGCAAACAAATGGTCATTTTATCAGAACTCACCGAAGAGCAAAAAATTGAAAAGTTAATTCTCTATGTAGAGAAAACGGAAGCTAAATTTGTGCGCAATGGCACTGAGTACAGTGGAGTAGAAGCGGCTAAACACCTGCGGATGAAACGCGAGAAAGCGGGCAAAAAAATAAGTACGGCTAAACAATTTATAGATTTTTTGGCCAGTAAATCTAGTATGAGCGGTGAACCTTATCTCATGAAATTTAAGAATGGCAGTAGCTTGCCGGTAAGAGATATTCTTTACCACCAATTGAAAAAAATGGAATCGGCAGGGTCAGTCAATTAAAATTCCGAGTTCATTCACTAAACTCACCACCTCCAGGTTTTCTATGGCGATGGTATTTGCCTCAAAAATATACTTACGTTCGTACATGGTTTCGTTTGCGTAATAACTCATCCAATATTCATTGTTTAATTCAAACAACTCTTCTTGTATCGGTTCAATTTTTACATAACACAAAGGAGGTAATTGATCTAAAAAATGTCTTAGGGTGCTTGTTTTTACCTCTTCACCATGGCGGATTCCATATCCTTTGCTGCTTACCAATACACCACTCAAGTGAAATTTGCTATAATTTATTGCATATACATTCCACACCCAATCTTGGGTATCGTTTAGTTCTCTAATTACTGCTACAGCTATGCCCGGTAAGCTTTCGGTAAGAATATCTTTTAACATGTTACAAAGGTAAAAGAATTACCAGCAATTCATGCGTATCATTACCTATTTTGCCTAATATAATCTTGATAGCAATTCTTTATGGCCAGCACCAAATCATAATCGGTGGCATTTAAAATAAAGTAATGGGGCATATTGCAGTACTTTTTAAACTCCATAATCTTTGCATTTGCCAAGCCAGTACTTCTTTTAATGATATCATTGGTGTACCGAGCATCTACAAGTTCTTGTTCATGGTATAATTCGATTAACCTTTGTAGCTTAGAGTATTCTTGTAGTTTTTTATTACTACTGGCAAACATATCTGTTAATACGGATCCGGTGCTACCGCTCACCCAAGATTGGTAATGGTTGTAGTTATTTAACAATGGGCTCGTTTTTAATACTTTGGCAGCCTGACGCGCTAGGCTGTCTCTTTTCTTTTGATGGTAATTTATTTCAGCCTCTTTTAAGCGATAGCTTGTTGGTTTTAATCTCACCCTAATTGGGTCTGTGTAATTGTTTAACACATATTTTGCCACGGGTAAAACAAAATTTTGATACCCAAGCACCGAAAAAACCAATGTATCTGTTTCTAATACCTGAATGCCAAATGCTCCATACCTATTGCTAATATACCTTTCTCCAGATGGTTTTTTTAGAATATTGGCTAAGGGGATGGTATTATTGGTGTCTATGCCTAAGACATACCCTTTTAACAACATGGTGTTAGGTGTTACCTGTGCCCATGTTTGCAAACTAATAAACAGCAGACAAAATGAAATAGATAATTTAAATAGTAATTTCATTAACTGCAAAGTAATAGGTATAAACCGAACAAATCATACAATTCTTGAGATTAAAAGTGTTTTTTTTTGTAAAGTTTTAGGGCGTTTATTCACATAAAAAAAAATCTGTTTTGCATAATTTTCATAGGATTTTTAAATAAGTTTTTGGTTTTCAATAATGTTCAATTTTAAAACCTTTTATTTAGATAAAGTCTAAATAGTATTTTTTTTAAACATGTTTAGTCCAAATATGAAATGTGCTTATATTCGCGGCTGAATTGCTAAAAATGCCTTGTTCAAAACAATTGTGACAATGTCTTTACAATTCACCAATTTATTGAAATAATTATTCCAAATAAATGAAGCTATCTAAACTATTAACATTAGCTGTTTCGATTCTTTTCTCTATGCAATTAGCCTTTGCTGATGCCGCCGAAGGAGAAAAACTGTATCAAGCCAATTGTACGGCTTGTCATGCCCTAAACGAAAAAGTGGTGGGTCCGGCCCTGAAAGACGTGCACAAAAAGTACGACATGAAGTGGCTATTAAAGTGGGTGAAAAATTCTCAAGCCTTGGTAAAGGCCGGAGATCCGCAAGCTGTAAAAGTTTACAAAGAAAACAATGAAGCTTTAATGACTTCATTTGAGCAATTGAGTGATGCAGAAATCACTTCTATTGTAGATTACATTAAGCGCGAGAGTGAAGCTCCTGCCAAAGTTCCAGAAATTGCTGGACCTACATCAACAGGAACCACCCAGGTGGCAGACAGTGGCACATCTGGTTTCTACTCTTCTACAACCTTCTATGGTTTAGTAGTGATGGCGCTCATCTTAGTAGTTATCTTATTTGTTTTATACCGCATTAAATCTGTGGTTGAAGAACTATATATTCAAAAATTCCCAGAAGCCTATGCGGCCGAGGTAGGTGAGCCTAGCATTAGCTGGAAAGAAAATCCATTAGATTTCAGATATAAATTATTCAAAAAACATCCTGTTGTTGGAACCATATTTGTTTCAATAGGTTTTATGTTGGTGTTTGGTTTATTTGGATTTGATTACGGTAATAAAGAAATCGGTGTGCAAAAAGGATACGCTCCAGCGCAACCAATCAATTACTCGCACGAATTGCATGCTGGTACATACAAAATCAACTGTTTATACTGTCATACCAGTGCCGCAGAGGGCAAGCAAGCTTCTATTCCTTCTGCTAGTACCTGTATGAATTGTCATGCGCATGTTACTGCTAAAGATAAATACGATGGAAAAGTATCTCCAGAGATTGCAAAAATATACAATGCAGTAGGTTGGGATCCTGAAAAACGTGCTTATGATCCTTCAAAGCCTCAAACTCCAATAAAGTGGGTGCGTATTCATAATTTACCAGATCATGCTTACTTTAACCATGCGCAACACGTAAAAATTGGTAAAGTTGAGTGTCAAGCATGTCATGGACCAATTGAAACCATGCCGGTAGTTTCTCAACAAAGAAGTTTACAAATGGGATGGTGTATTAATTGTCACCGCGAAGCTAAAGTGGATGTGGCGAACAATGATTACTACGAAAAATTACATGCTGATTTGAAATTAGACGGTAAAGACTTTGTAACCGTTGCTCAAAATGGCGGACTAGAATGTGGTAAGTGTCACTACTAGTTGAAGGTTTAGTTTAAAGTAATAGTATTTACAGTTTAACAGGAAAAAAATTATCAATGGAAAATAAAAATCAATACTGGAGAGGTTTAGAGGAGTTAAATAATGACCCTAAATTCTTAGCATCCAAAAAGCATGAATTTGCTGAAGGTATTCCTTTAGAGGAGGTTTTTACTGAAGAAGATGGTGGCTTAAATGCTAACCGTCGTGACTTCCTTAAGTATTTTGGATTTAGCATTTCGGCAGTAGCTTTGGCTGCTTGTAACAAAACGCCGGTAAAAAATGCCATTCCTTATATCGTAAAACCAGAAAACGTTACACCGGGTATTCCAAATTGGTACGCCTCTACTTGTAATGCTTGTTCTGCCAATTGTAGCATCTTAGTTAAAACCCGCGAAGGTCGTCCTGTGAAAATTGAGGGTAATAGCGACTCTCCTATATTTAAAGGAGGTGCTTGTGCTACTGGTCAGGCCAGCTTATTAGGTTTATATGATAACGAGCGCTTACGCGGACCAAAAGCAAAAGGAGCTGATGCTACTTGGGCTTCTGCAGATAAAGATATCAAAGCTGGTTTAGCTTCTGCAAAAAGCATTCGTTTGGTAACGGGTACTGTTAACAGTCCATCTACGAAAAAAGCCATTGCTACGTTTATCGCAAAATATCCACAAGCTCAGCATATTCAATACGAAGCCAATTCAATGGGAGCCATTGCTGAAGCCAGCAAGCGTGCTTTTGGTAAAAATATTGTTCCAGGTTACCGTTTCGATTTAGCTAAAGTGATTGTAAGCTTTGGTGCAGATTTCTTAGGAACGTGGATTTCTCCAGTTGAGTTTACGAAGCAGTGGACTGCTAACAGAAAAGCAGAAAACAAAAATATGAGTCGTCACATCCAATTAGAATCTCACTTATCTCTAAGTGGTTCAAATGCGGATGTTAGATACCCAATTAAGCCATCTGCAGAAGGTGCTTACTTGGTTAGTTTATATAATAAAATTGCTGCATTAGCGGGTGCTCCTGCTTTGGGTACTATGCCTGCAGTAGAATTACCGCTAGATGGTGTTGCTAATACTGCCAAAGAATTATGGGCAGCTAAAGGTAGTTCATTGGTAGTATGTGGTTCAAATAATGTAGATTATCAATTATTGGTTCATGCCATTAATACCCTATTAGGTAACAATGGAACTACTGTTGATTTTAGCAACAGCAGTAACCAACATTATTCTGATGATGCAGCTTTTGAAACTTTTGTTAAAGAAGTGAATGCTGGTGCTATTGATGCTGCTATCTTTTATAATGTAAACCCTGTTTACAGCCATGCTAAAGGAGCAGAATTAGCTGAAGGTATTAAGAAGTTAAAATTATCAGTTGCTGCTAACAGTAACTCAGATGAAACGGCTAGTGTTTGTAACTTCAACACACCAGATAATCATTTCTTAGAATCTTGGAACGATAATGAACCAAAAGCAGGATATTTCACTTTTACTCAACCAACCATTTCGCCTGTATTCGATACCCGTCAAATGCAAGAAAGTTTATTGGCTTGGGCAGATGCACCGGCTAGCTTCTATGATTTCATGAAGTCAAATTGGTCTGCTAGTTTAAGTGGCGATGCTTGGACTAAAGCCATTCATGATGGTTTCCATCAAATAACACCGGCTGCAGTTAGCGTGGCTTTTAATGCAGATTTATCTGCTGTTGTTGCCCCTGCTTACAATGCATACACCAACACCAAAACCAAGTTAGAATTAGAATTATACAGCAAGGTTGCCATCAATGATGGTGCACATGCACACAATCCTTGGTTACAAGAAATGCCAGATCCAATTAGCAAGGTATGTTGGGATAATTATGCCAATATTAGCGCAGCAACTGCTAAAGAATTAGGTGTTAAAGATGGCGATGTTATTAATATTACAGCTAAGTCTGGTAAGTTAGAAGCGGTGCCAGTTTTGGTTCAGCCCGGACAACCTAATAATGTAATTGCCTTAGCTATAGGTTATGGCAGAACAGCTGGTGGCAAAACTGGATTAAACGTAGGAAAAAATGCCTATGTATTTACACCAGAAAATGGTGCCATTGAAGTGAGCATTGAAAAAGCTGCTGGTTCATACGAATTGGCTCAAACCCAAACGCATCATACGATTGAGGGTAGGGCTTTAATAAAAGAGGCTTCTTTAAATGAATACAATAAAGATGCTAAAGCTGGTAATCATGATCACCACAAAGCCTTAAAAGAAAACGGAAACTTATTAACCTTATGGGCTGAACGCGATAGCAAAGGTCACCGTTGGGCAATGGCCGTAGACTTAAATAAGTGTACAGGTTGTGGTTCTTGTGTGGTTGCTTGTAACGCCGAAAACAATGTGCCTGTTGTAGGTCGCCAGGAGGTTATCAACCGCCGCGAAATGCATTGGATTCGTATCGATAGATACTATCGTTTCCGCAACAAAGAAAATAACAATATTACCAAGGAGAAAGAATACAACAACGAAGCTACTGGGGTAGATTTTGAGAATGTGAGTGTTACTTTCCAACCTTTAATGTGTCAACAATGCGGACACGCACCTTGTGAAACGGTTTGTCCGGTATTGGCTACCGTTCATAGCAGCGAAGGTTTAAACCACATGGCTTATAACCGTTGCGTAGGAACACGTTATTGTGCAAATAACTGTCCGTACAAGGTTCGTCGTTTTAACTGGTTCAAATACAGAGATAACTCTCAGTTTGATTTCAACTTTAACAACGATTTAGGTCGCATGGTTATTAACCCAGATGTAACTGTTCGTTCTAGAGGGGTTATGGAAAAATGTTCATTCTGTGTGCAACGTATCCAGGCTGGTAAATTAAAAGCTAAGTTAGAAAATAGAACCATTGTAGATGGTGATATTAAAACAGCCTGTCAGCAAAGTTGTCCGGCCGACGCAATAATCTTCGGAGATATCAACGATGAGAAGAGCGAGGTAAGAAAGTACTTTGAAAATGACCGTGCCTTCTTCTTATTAGAAGAATATAACGTACAACCATCTGTAGCATACATGACCAAAGTTAGAAACGTGAACGAAGATTTGGCTGGTGCCGGTCATCACGTTGCGGAGGCTCCTCATGATGCAAAACATGCAGATAAAAAAGTTGAATCACATTCTTAACATTGTAAACAAGTAGTAACACATGTCATACGAATCACCAATTAGAGATCAGTTAGTAACCGGTGGAAAAACATACCGTGATGTCACCAGAGACATTACGCGTCCATTGGAAAATGCACCCACCAAAGGCTGGTGGATTGGCTTTATCCTTGCAACTTTGACTTTAGCCCTTTGGATTGGATCAACCACCTACACCATGGTTGTTGGTTTGGGAGCCTGGGGATTAAACAAGACCGTAGGTTGGGCTTTTGATATTACCAACTTCGTATTCTGGGTAGGTATTGGTCACGCTGGTACCCTTATCTCAGCGGTATTATTATTGTTTCGCCAAAAATGGAGAATGTCTATCAACCGCTCTGCGGAAGCGATGACTATTTTCGCTGTAATTTGTGCGGCTTCATTCATTTTATCTCACATGGGTAGACCTTGGGTGGCTTATTGGCCAATTCCATTGCCAAATGCTTTTGGTACCTTGTGGGTAAACTTTAACTCCCCATTGGTTTGGGACGTATTTGCAATCTCTACTTACTTCTCAGTATCTTTGGTATTCTGGTATGTAGGATTAATTCCAGATATTGCTACGGTTAGAGATAGAGCTACCACTGCTGGAAGAAAATTCTGGTATGGTTTGTTTGCCATGGGTTGGACAGGTTCTACCCGCACTTGGCACAGGTATGAGGTTATCAGTTTA
>CANHDN010000121.1 GCA_947459415.1 Bacteroidota bacterium | reverse complement strand
GCTTGCTCGGGTGTACGGTAGTTTTCAAATTCGCCATGAACGGTTCTGTCCACTATCAATATGCCTTCTTGGTTTTTCCTCACCATTTTTGCCACTTGGGGCATATTTATTTCTTGGTCAAAGTCAGGAATTGGAGCACCCCAAGCAAGCACCTCGTCTGTTACAGTATTTCTGGGCCTCACCCAGCCGCCATCTAGCCAAAGAATATCTACTTTGCCATAGTCAGTAGTGAGCTCGTTGAGCTGATTATGTGTATATTCTACAAATTTATTCCAACGCCAAGGA
Source organism: Bacteroidota bacterium (assembly GCA_947459415.1). GTDB lineage: Bacteria > Bacteroidota > Bacteroidia > UKL13-3 > UKL13-3 > B1. The sequence goes on along the minus strand of CANHDN010000121.1, from coordinate 6,890 downwards.
TGTTTCCTGATATCATAATTCACATTTCTGTTCGGCGTAGAATGCCGGTCCCACCAAAAATACTGCGAGTGCCAGTCGGGTTTTGAAAAATATGCTCCTATTAAGAAATTCTGTTTTCTAAATGCATCGAAGACAAACTTTGTCACATCGGCTTTGGGGTTTTCTTTAAAAGGTCCATTAGAAATTTTAAAATCCGAGAACTTGGTATCGAACATATTAAAGCCGTCGTGGTGCTTGGTCGTAAAAACCAAATACTTCATGCCTGCAGTTTTGGCAGCAGTAGCCCAAGCCTCTGGATTAAATTTTACAGGGTTGAATGATTTATTTTGACCCCAGTACCATTTCTTATATTCTGCGTAGTTACTCATCGAGTCTCGGTTAATCCAGTCCTCATCACACAAGCTCCATGACTCTATGATACCAGGAACGGCATACAATCCCCAGTGTATAATGATGCCGAACTTCTGATCCCGCCAATTTTCCAGATTTTGGGCAACCTCTTTCTCTTTGGGGTATTGATATGCTGTCGAAACAGGATGAATAGTAGACTGAGAAAAAGCAAATCGACAACCGATAAAATGCAGTAAAGAGATCAGCAATATTTTATTCATGTATTTAAACATTTATTGAACGCAAATTTAAGATTTTAATGGTTTTTTAGTATATTTATTAAAAATAATTATTAAATTTAATAATATTTATTATTAAATTTACAAAAATTACTGTTTATTCAAATTTAATTACTTAATCAAACGTATGAAAAAAAATCTAACCAGAGTAGTGTGGTCGCTATTCATTGCCTTAGCTTCTTTACAGGCTTACGCTCAAGAAGTAGCCCTAAAAGGCAAGGTGAGCGATGACACAGGAAGCCCGATCTACGGAGTAAACGTTGCTATAAAAGGCACAACAAAAGGCACAATTACTGACAGCAACGGAGACTACAGCATCACTGCAGCCAAAGGAAGCACTGTCATATTTAGTTACATAGGTTTTGCTGCCACTAACATTGTTGTTGGCAATAACTCCATTATAAATGTTAGCCTGAAACCTGATGCTAGTATCTTAAACGAGGTAGTAGTTACGGCCCTCGGTATTTCTAAAGAAGCCAGAAAACTAGGTTATTCTGTCACAACAGTTAGTGGAGACCAGATGATAAAAGCCAGGGAAACAAACGTTGCCTATTCGATGAGCGGACGTGTGGCAGGTTTAAATATTTCTGGCACTAATGGTGGGCCTGGATCTTCTGCAAGGATTTTATTGCGTGGAATGGCAAGCTTTGGAGCGAGTTCTCCTCTTATAGTACTAAATGGTGTGCCCATCGATAACACCCAAAGAGGAAGTGCAGGAGAGTGGGGAGGAGCAGACCAAGGAGACGGAATATCCAATTTAAATCCGGATGATATTGAAAGTATGTCGGTTTTAAAAGGAGCCTCTGCCTCTGCACTTTATGGAGCTCGTGCGGCAAATGGTGTTATTTTAATTACCACCAAAGCTGGAAAAAAAGGGAAAATTGCGATTGATTACAATCTAAACACCGTGGCAGAGCAAGCCATAGACTTTTCTGACTACCAATATGAATATGGACAAGGACAAAATGGAAGAAGACCAAACAACGTTACTAGTGCCTTGAACAGTGGAAGATTTAGTTGGGGAGAAAGATTAGATGGACGACCAACTATTCAATTTGATGGTAAAGAATATCCTTATTCAGCGGTTAAAGATAATTTTAAAAACTTTTATCGCTTAGGTAGTTCAATGACCAACTCTTTATCCCTTTCTAGTGGTAATGAAACTGGTAATTTTAGACTTTCTTTGGCTAATCTAAACAACAATTCAGTTTTAAGAAATAGTGGATTAACTAGAAGAACGGTAAACTTTACTGCGAATCAGAAATTTGGTAAAAAGCTTAGCATCGATATCATGAGCAATTTTGTTGATAATTTCAACGACAACCAAGCTCAGCTTAGCGATGGTCCGATGAATGCTAACAATATTTATTTGTTAGCTACCAATGTCAGCGAAGCTGCTTTAAGGCCGGGATATACTACTTCTACACCTACCCAAAATGAGCTAGCTTGGAATGACGATATATTTGTAACGAATCCATGGTTTGTAGTAAATCGGTATGAAAATGATATAAAGAGAAAGAGATTGATATCTGCTTTAACTGCTAAATATGATTTTACCAAAAATATTTATGGACTAGTTAGGTTTGGTTACGATTATATGAACGATGACGTTTTCAGCATTACGCCTACAGGAACTGCTTATTCAAATGGTAATGCAGGTGGATTAAATACCAAAGCAAAGTCAAGCACTATTGAAATGAATGTGGATGCTATTTTAGGAGGTAATTTCAAAATCAACGATGATTTCAGTGTTGATGCATTAGCTGGAGCAACTATTCGTAAAAACCAATTTGAAAGAATTGCAATTGGCGGTGGCCCTTTTGTAATCCCATTTTTCTATAGCCCCTTTAATGTTTTAAATTTTAACAGAGACTACGGGTTTAATAAAAGACAAGCGAACTCTGCGTTTTATTCACTAGATTTTAATTTTAGGAATCAAATAATCCTGTCTACTACAGGTAGATATGATGCATTTTCGACTTTACCAACAGCTAGTCAAGGAATTTTCACTCCTTCGGTGTCATTAAGTTATGATTTTACAGAAGCACTTAAGATAGACAAGTTGACTTATGGTAAACTAAGAACCTCTTATGCAGTGGTAAGTGGTGAACCTTTGAGCCCATATTCCACCTCGCAGTATTATAGCGTTGGATCGGCTATACAAGGAATTACTACAGGTTCATTTGGAGGAGGTTTACCTAACCTATTCTTAAAACCATTTACGCTTACAGAATTTGAAGTAGGAACTGACCTTAAGTTTTACAAAAACAGATTAGGCTTAGACTTAGCTTACTTTAACAGAAGAACCAACAATGAGATAATTAACGGATCACTTTCAGAATCTTCGGGATATACATCTCAACTTATAGGAACAGGTTCTACTCAAAACTCAGGATTAGAGGTTTTGATTACAGGCGTACTTATGGAAAGAAAAGACTTCAAATGGACAAGTTCATTCAACTTTACTAGTGTTAAAAACAATGTAAACGAAATCAACGGAACGCCTTCAGAAAACCAACAATTAGGAATGGGAACCTATCGTCCATTGAATGCCAATATAGCTATTATTAAAGGATTGCCTGGCCCACAAATTATGGCAAATGATTATACGTATTTAAACGGAAAAATTGTAGTGGATGCAGCAGGTATACCAGTACAGAATCCTATTCGTACTCCGATGGGATCGGTTTTACCAAGAGCTTATGGGGGATTAAACAATGAATTTAGCTATAAAAACTTCAATTTGTCGTTTTTAATAGATTACAGATTTGGAAGTAAGATTTTATCTGCTACAAACTTTTATACTACTCTTAGAGGCCTACATCAAAAGACCTTAGTAGGTCGTGAAACTGGAGTATTGGTAGATGGTGTAACTGCAGATGGAGCACCAAATAGAACTACTGTACCTGCTCAAGACTACTATCAAGGTCTAGCTAGAAGAATATCAGCCTTGAATGTATTGGATGGAGATTTCATTAAGCTAAGACAAGTAACTTTTGGATATACTATCAATCCTAAAGTATTTGGCCGTTTACCAATCAAATCTGCTGAACTATCTGTTGTAGGACGTAACTTACTTGTACTTCACAAAAAATCAGACAATATAGATCCTGAAGCTGGGTTTTCTTCATTGATTACCTCTGCTGGAATAGAAGGTACAAGTCTTCCAGCCACAAGAACTTATGGTTTAAACCTTAATGTTAAATTCTAAATTTTAATAAAAATGAAAAAAATAAAATATATATTCATCATGTTTTCTGTTTTTACACTTTCGTGTACAGAAAATTTTGAAGAAATAAATACCGACCCAAACAACGTGAGTGCGGCGGTTTTTAATGCAAATTATCTTTTAGCACAGTCACAGTTTCAATATAGTAACACCGGCTATTCACAATTACTATTCCAAAGTATGTGGCCTCAAGCCTTGGCATCTACCTTTTCTTATTATGGAAATGGAGATAAATATTTAGCATCTGGTAGTTTTGAAGCGTATAAAGGCCGTGTTTTTGAAGAAACCTACCGTGCAGCCACTCTGGCTTTTGAGATGCAAAACCTTGTCAAGGATGATCCAAAACAGGCTAATTTGTTTCATATCGGAACTATCATGAAAGTTTTGTGTATTGCTCGTTTAACAGATACCTATGGCGATGTGCCCTACACAGAAGCACTTAGAGCAAAAGAAGGGATTACTTTGCCAAAGTATGATGATCAATCAACTATATACCCAGGAATGTTAGCAGAGCTAGAAAAAGCAGTCGCAGCTCTAAATGCCTCTAGCCCATTGCCAACCAATGACTTAATGTACAAAGGAGATATAAGTAAATGGAAAAAATTCGGAAACTCTCTAATGTTGAGACTGGCCATGAGATTAGTAAAAGTAGATCCAGCTGCTGCTAAGACATGGGCAGAGAAGGCAGCTACTGCAGGAGTTTTCACTAGTGTTGATGACAATGCCAAAGTAATTACCGATGCTACCTCGCAAAGCAATAATACTACAGGAGCTTTACGCGTAGGTGATGATTACAGAGAGGTTAGATGGAGTAAAACTTTAATAGATCATTTAAAGAAAACTTCAGACCCAAGAATCAGTGCAATTGCCGAGGTTTCTCAACCAGGACTTGCCAATAACTCTAACCAAGACTTAGCAGGCGATAATTCTGAGGCAATTCAAATAGGATTGCCCAATGGATACGATCTAGATGGAGGAGCATTTGATATTTCTAAACATCCTCAATACCCAGGAGCGTCTGGTACAGGAAACGATGCTGCTAAAGTTGGAAAATACTCTAGACCAAGAACGCTAGTTTTCCTAGATAGAAGCGGTGTAAACTTTGTTTTAACCTTTGCCGAAACTGAACTATTAATAGCAGAAGCTAAAGTTCGTGGGTTTTCAGTAGGTGCTGGCTCAGCAGCTGACCGTTATAGAAATGGAGTAAAAGCTGCCATAGCCTCATTGGCACAGTTTAATTCAAGAACAGCTTCAGATGCTGCAATCACGGAGGCAATCGGGAAATCCGATACCTACCTTGCCGCAAATGCACTTTCTACTACATCAGTGAATGAATCGTTAAGACAAATAAATGAGCAAATTTGGATAGCAACTGCTACTACCTTTAATTTTAACGAAACTTGGAACAATTGGAAAAGATCTGGTTTCCCAACACTTACGCCAGTAGTATTTCCAAATGGATTCTCAAATGGACAGATACCTAGAAGAGTCCCTTACAAAATAAGTGAGTCTGGCTTTAATGAGTTAAATTATAAAGCCGCAATTGCAAAACTTTCTGGTGGAGACAGCTTCACTGCCAGAATGTGGTGGGATAAATAATCTTCATAGAATATAACTTTCTTAGAGACGGAGCAATTTAGCTCCGTCTCTTTTTTTTATGTGGGTTTGAAAGCTGTTTGCTGTCTAAAACCAACAAAAAATAGTATATTTATTTCCGAATATCAAGTCTATTTTTTTGATATTATGACAACCTAATTCTGACTAAAAAATATTCAAACGAAAAAATGAAAACAATTTCAATATTCACAATAATTTGTGGCCTGTTATTTTCTTCAAAATTAGCCAATTCCCAAGATTGGCTCATAAAACCCATCAGCCAAAAAGCCCAAGTAATAATTGAGGGAAACACTATTGAACTCAACAACGGCTTAGTCAAAAGACGATTTGTTATTGGCCAAAATTTGGCTTGCTTTGATTATGTCAATTTGAGCAATAATCAACAATTAATTCGGGCCATAAAACCTGAAGCAAGGCTAAAAATTGATGGAAAAGAATACAACATTGGAGGTTTAATAGGCCAAGCAGAACAAGCTTATTTACAAAATAATTGGTTACAAAAACTCGAAAAAGGAAGAACTGATTTTGAATATAGAAACTATGAAATAAGCGAAATTAAACCTCGAATAAACTGGAAGTCAAAGTCTTGGCCAAACAAAACTCAGAATCCAACAGGCAAAACCTTGGTCCTGAATTTTGTTCCACAAGATGTCCTTTTGGAGGGTCTTGTTGTTGCCATACATTACGAACTCTACGATGGCATTCCTTTGATAGTAAAGTCTTTACAAATCAAAAATACTGGAGCAAAAACATTTAGAATAGATAGAGTGGTTAATGAAATCTTAGGCTTGGTAGAAGAAGAAAGTGCCGTGGTGGGTAAGCCCGAAGAAATGAAAAAACAACATGGCATTTACATAGAAACCAATTATGCCTTTAACAATGCCATGCGGTATGACATCAGCGACCAAACTACCCATTGGAAAACCGATTCCACCTATACCTCCCAAGTTAACTACTATTACCAAACACCTTGTTTGTTAGAAATATACCCCGAAAAAGCCCCTGGGATAGATTTAAAACCAAGCGAAACCTTCAATTCCGTAAGAACACACCAACTTCTGATGGACAGCTACGACCGCCAAAGACGAGGACTCATGATCAAGAAAATGTACAAAACTGTGGCACCTTGGACGCTCCAAAATCCGATTTTTATGCATTTGGTAAGCAAAACTGACGACGAAGTAAAAACCGCCATAGACCAATGCCAAGCCACCGGATATGAGGCGGTCATTCTAAGTTTTGGCAGCCACCTGGAGATGGAAAATACGTCACTACAAAATATCAATCGTTGGAAAATACTTGCAGATTATGCCCATGCAAAAGGCATACTTTTAGGAGGTTATTCTTTGTTTAGTTCAAGAAGAATTTCAGATGAGCATGACGTTATATCGCCCACAACAGGCAAGCCGGGAGGG
>CANHDN010000120.1 GCA_947459415.1 Bacteroidota bacterium | reverse complement strand
TACAAGGTAATTTTAGATTACAGCGAACCAGACATAAAAGGCATTGGCTTTCTAATGCCAAATATTGGGTCAAAGGATCCGCTCCCATTTTACGCGGTATCTATAGATAGCGTTGAAAAAACAACGGGCTTAGACTTCTTTCCTTTATTACCAGATGAGCAGGAGGAATTAATTGAAAAAACGCTTTGCATTTCATGTTGGTCTTGGAAGAATGCAAAGTTGGCAACTGAAAAGAATGAAAACAAAGCAGCCGAATCGGTTCAATGCAGCGGAATCACTAAAGCTGGCAATAGATGCAGGAATAAAACCTTAAACCTAAGTGGATATTGTTATCATCACGAAAACCAAGCCAACAGCAATACTCCAAAAAGCAATTTCAATGAATCCAATAGGCCGTCCTATGAACCTACAAAAAGTAATTCAACCTCCGTTCAATGTTCTGGCACTACAAAAGCTGGCAACAGGTGCAGAAGAATGACCAAAAGCCCCAATGGCAGGTGTTATCAGCATTAGGGAATATTTTTATAATCATTAATGGTTTGAGCGGGGAGCTTGGGTCAAACTAGTTATACCGTTCATCAACAAACACATTTGTTTTTACAAAAAACCCAGTGCACCCAAAGAGATTCGAACCCCCATCTTCAGAACCGGTAAGCTGGATAGCGGATTATCCATTCAACTATTGACATTAAGAAGCTGTTGGCTTAAGGTGGCGCGAATATTAGGCAAAACAGTTAACACAGAACTTTTCAATCGAGATTGTTAAATCATTTTCATTGGCAATAAAAAATTGTTCCATATTTGGGAACTATTTGTATATTTGCACAGTGAGAGTAATTGCCAAAAAAGTATTACGAGCATTTTGGGAGAAGCATAATGACTGCGAGGACCAATTAAAATCTTGGTATAAGGAAGCTGAAGAGGCAGATTGGCAAATACCAAATGATATTAAAAAAGAATATCCTACAGCTAGTTTTTTAGCCGATAATAGGGTTGTGTTTAACATCAAAGGAAATCATTATAGGTTGATTGTAAAAATAAATTATGCCTTCTCAATTGTATTTATCAGGTTCGTTGGAACACATGCTGAATATGATAAAATAGATGCCACTAAAATTTAAAATCATGGAAATTAAAGTAATTAAAACAGAGGAACAATACGAAGCTACTTTGAATAGAGTGGAGGAGATCTTTGATTCTACCAAAACATCAGAGACTGCGGATGAATTAGAACTTCTAACTGTATTGATTGAAAAATATGAAAATGAATATCATCCTATTTCATTGCCTGATCCAATTGAAGCCATAAAATTTAGAATGGAACAAATGGGATATCAACAAAAAGATTTGGCCAAAGTAATAGGGTTAAAAAGTAGAACCAGTGAAATCTTAAATAGAAAGCGCAAACTTACTATTGATGTTATCAGAAAACTTCACGACAGGTTAGGAATCCCAACTGACGTATTGATAAAAGAATACTAGTGCACCCAAAGGGATTCGAACCCCCATCTTCAGAACCGGAATCTGAAATTCTATCCATTGAACTATGGATGCATATATAAACAAAGAACCCCCATCTTCAGAACCGGTCCGCTAGCCAGCGGACTATCCATTGAACTATGGATGCATTTAAAGAAGCCATTAGCTATTAGCCCTTAGCTATTGGCTTTAGTGCCGCGAATATAGGGTAAAATTGGCCAAAAGAAAGTAGCTTTACACCATGATAGTTAGAATGACTCTATTTTTAATACTAAACTTTGCCGCATTAGCACTTGGCGGATTAGCTACCAGCAAGGGCGTGAGCTCAGATTGGTACACACAATTAAACAAAGCCCCTTGGACACCACCCGGTTGGGTTTTTGGAGCCGCCTGGACCAGCATCATGATTTGCTATGCCATCTATATGGCCTATGCTTGGAATATACGTGTAGATAAAAAAATGGTGCTCACACTTTTTATTGCCCAATGGATATTAAACGTACTTTGGAACCCCGTTTTCTTTAGCTACCAGCAAACACTTTTTAGTTTAGGCATTATATTAGCCCTCACTGCACTCATTGGATATGTTTTATTTGCCCAATTAACCTCATTAAAACTAAAAAGCTTGCTACTAGCCCCCTATTTTATTTGGTTGCTCATAGCAAGCTCTTTAAATGCTTATATTGTGCTAAAAAATTAGCTTAGTGGCTCACTACAAATTTTTCTACCACCTTGTTGTTACCCTGCAAAACCTGCAAGAAATAAACTCCATTTTCCCAATTAGATAGCGCTATTTTTTCTTGAATATCTTTTCCATTTCGGTTCGAACCAAACCAAACTTGCTGCCCTTGTAAGTTATAAATAACCATGTTTACTTCCTCAGCACTTGCCGCTTTGAGCGAAATATTCAAAACCTCTTGAGATGGATTTGGGAATACTTGTAGGTTCAGACCGAAAGAATTTTCTTTGATGGCAGTAAAGCCCTTCTTAAAAACTTTTAAAGTACTTAAAGTAGTTAAATCGCTGCCCTTATGGCCATCGTGGTTTGAATTAAAGGCACCATAAAACACAACCTCATTGGCATCTTCTGGCGCAATCCAATCAAACAACCACACCGCAGAATCTACCCCAAATACACCTTGCGTCTTGTAAGTAATGTATTTTCCATTTCCATTTAACTGCGTGCGCAAAGAATCTGTACGAACCAAAGTACCCAATAATTTACCATCCAAAGCCTGTGGCGAAACAGAGAACCCAAAACGCGTATGACTAGCAGAAGTATTTACAGCACGTATGGTATATCTCACACCCGGCTCAAAACCCGCTGCCGGAATGCTAGAGGTAATCCAACCTGGGCGCGTAATAGCAGTACCACCATGGCAGGCCGTACAATTTCTTAAACTATCTCCCGGAGAACCCGTAAAGCCTGGGTTACTGCCATCTTGTTGTTTGGCTAAAATTTTTAAATCAAAAGATTCAAAAACCAGCAAGGCCACCAGGCCCAATAAAAAAGTTAGTATCGTTTTTTTCATATGAGGGTATATTTAAATAGCCAATACAAGATAGTTTAATTTTTAACAAGTATACTCAATTTTCACTTAAAAATTCCACCAAACAGAGTCTGGGTAATGTTTACCAAGCAGAACAGGCTCTCCAATACGCGGTGTGGTAAGGCTTTGCTGCTTGGCCGCTGCCTCTGTTTTTAAACGCGTAATAGACTCATTCCAGGGGTGCATGGCCAAAGAAAACTTTGCCCAATGAACCGGCATAAGCACCTTGGCTTGCAAATCTATTTGAGCCTTCACTACCTCCTCGGGCATCATGTGAATGTATGGCCACATGGCATTGTATTGACCACATTCTAACAAAGCCAAATCAAAAGGCCCAAAACGCTTTCCAATGTCTTTAAAATGCTTGCCATATCCACTGTCTCCACCTAAAAATAAACGATGCGAAGGAGTTTGTAATACAAAAGCAGACCACAAGCTTTGGTTCCGACCGAATTTTCTGCCAGAAAAATGCCTGCTAGGTGCAGCTGTTAATTTAATGCCACCTGCCTGAACCAAGGCCGTTTCTTCCCACCAATCTAACTCAGTAATAATAGCTGGGTCTATGCTCCAAGATTCTAAATGCTCACCTACCCCCAAAGAGGTAACAATGCGCTTATACTTGCCATCTAAGGCCATGAGGGTTTCATAATCTAAATGATCATAATGATCGTGGGTAAGAATGAGCACATCGATGTCTGGAAAATCTGAGGCCTGGTATACATCGGTTCCGGCAAAGCTCTTGGCAAAAAAAGAAACCGGAGCGGCATGACCACTAAAAACCGGATCAACCAATATTTTGATGCCATCTATCACCAAGTAATAAGACGAATGACCAAACCAAATAATTTGTGCCACCGAAGTGTCTAGTGTAAATAAATTAGTTTTTACTGCAGGTAAAGCTACAGAAGGCTCGGTATTTTTGGGCTTATTTAAAAAAGTTTTAGCAGCATCTAAGGTATTAATGCCCGGGGCAAAATTGGGCGTTTCTTCTAGGTTAACAAAAGAACCATTAACATAGTTAGGAGATTTTTTGATGCGCTCTAAGCGCGCACCGCTTGGCAGTTTGCCAAAAACAGGTTTATCTAAAAAATAATAACTATAGGCACCTATAGAAATTAATACTACTAAAAAAATTTGCATAGGGACGCAAGATGCAACATTATTGGCTCATTATAAAGCATAAAAAAAGGGGCCGAAGCCCCTTTTTTTATTGAATGCTATAAAAGCCTAGTTAACTTATTTTACAATAACTAACCTAACAGTTGAAGAAGCAGTTGCACCGCTAATTTTAACCATATACATACCTTCTGCTAAACCATTGGTAGCAATTGGTAAAGTATGCTTACCAACTTGCATTGGAGTGGCAGGAATTTGTATGATTTCTTTACCAGTTAAATCTAATACACTTACGCTAATGCGATCAGACTCATTTAAGAAGAAGTCTGCAAATACATTCTCTCTGCTTGGATTAGGATATACTGATAAGTTATGAATGAATGGTGTTTTTTCATCTAAGGTGGTAGCAATTACATTGATGGTTTTAGAAATAGAATCTACTCCATAAATATGCGTAGCAATTAAAGTTACGGTATAGCTACCATTTGCTGAATAGCTATGGCTTGCATTTTTAGTAGCAGCAGTTGCACCATCACCAAATTTCCAAGTATAGCTGATGCTTAAGCCTTTTTCTACCGTGGTATTGGTAAATGAAATAGCACGTGATCCTGTAGTAGTATCTTGTGAAGAAGTAAAATCTACTACTGGTAAAATACTTACATCATTGATAGTAACTTCAAAAGTTTTGATGGTATTACCACACTTGCTTCTAGCAGTTAAGCTTACCATATACTTGCCATTTGCAGGGAAAGTAAAGCTTGGGTTAGCAGCAGATGAAGTATCTGTAGTGCTGTTGGCTACACCAAAATCCCAGAAGTAGCTAGTAGCATTAGAAGAACTATTTACAAAATCTACTTTTAAGGTACTTGAAGTAGCAGGAGCTGTAAAGTTTGCGGTAGCACCCGGATTATTAATTGGTGCCGCATTATAATTTGCATTTTGAGGATCAAAATTACACCAGCAGTTTGTCCAGTTACTATCTGCATTGGCACTTAAAGCACCACGGTAAGTAGTTGGCGTAAAGAATGGATCAGAAATACGTGCGCCGCTGAATGAAGCACCTGTTAAGGCAGGAGAACCTGTTATAGGAGCAAAATTAGGATTGCTATAGTTGAACGGATCTGCTAATACACCAGCAGCCGAAGCAAGTGAATCATTGGCATTAGCAAACACTTTGCTACGCGTTAAGTTAGGGTTTGAACCACCAGAAGTAGAAGCATTAATGGCACGGATATTACCTGCTAATAAATTGTTCTTGTATACTAAGGTATCGTTTTGGTGTTTGTTTACCGAACGAGCACCATCAATAAATAAGGCATCGTTCCAACCCATAAAGATAGAGTTAAAGATACTGGTAGAAGAATTTCTTCTTAAACGCGCACCGTTCTGGAATGAGTTACCATAAGATAATGGCGTACCATTAGCCAATGGACCTAATACCGTAATATTTGAGAAAGTTGGGTCTGTATAAGGCTTAGCTTCTGAACCCGTTCCATCGTTATCAGATTCAAATCCGTTGGTTGTTGGGCCAGCACCAATATCATATAATAATGAATCGCGCATCACAATGGCATATTGAACTTTTCCAGAGAATCCAAAGTCTACGTCTAAATCGTCGTCTACATTTCTAAATGATACTAAGTATTTAGCATCTGCATTTCCACCAAACCATTCAAAGGCATCGTCATCTGCAAATGAAACTTGTACATATTCTATTTTAGTTTGTTTACCAATGGCACCCATGGTTAATCCATTGATTTCGTTTCCTGGAGTAATTACCGTACCAGCATACTCAATGCGCACAAAACGTAATGTTCCTGCATTGTGGTTATCATCGGTTCCGCCATATAAGGCATCACCTGCTGTATTATCTACGTCACCTTCTACGGCATTTTGAATACCCGCTTCTGCAGCAGCTACCGCTGCACCTGGGCAAGTAGAACAATCTGTAGGGCGGTTTAAGGTAGCTTTACCTAAAATTACAAGACCACCCCAATCTCCTTTATTACGTTGACCAGCTGGTTTAGAAGAAGTGAAAACAATAGGCTGGTTTTTAGTTCCATTGGCTTCTATTTTACCATTACGGGTAATAATTAAAGTAGCTTTGTTAGCATTTCCTTTAATAATAGTTCCTGGCTGAATGCTTAAAGTAGCATTGTTTTTAACATATACATAACCATTAATTACATAAATAGAATCTGCATAAAAAGTAGTGTTCGTAGTAATATCTCCAGAGAAAGCTCTTACCGGAGAAGCAATACCTGTTACATTAATTTGTCTGCTGGTAGCATTGGTACAAGTACCATTGATGGCAGTTAGACTAACTGTGTATGTACCATTAGCAGCATAGGTATTACTTGGATTTTGTGTGCTAGCAGTATTACCATCACCAAAATTCCAGGTAAAGGTTGTTGCATTGGTAGAAGCATTTGTAAAGTTAACCACACCAGCACCCGTTCCGGCAGCAGATGTAAAGCTTGCAGCTGGAGTTGGGTTTACTGTAATGGTAATACTATCTGTTAAAGAACAACCTGTAATAGAATCTCTCACTGTTACAAAATACTTAGTTGTTACACTTGGATTAGCAGTTGGGCGGGCAGCAGTAGTAGCACTTAAACCAGCAGCTGGAGACCAAGTAGCCTTGTAAGGGCCAGTTATATTTTGACCAATAACCAATGAACGACCAGAACAAATAGTTGAATCTTTTCCGGCATCATAGCTAAGTGGTAATAAGTTTAAAGGAGCCACATCATAATTGGTTTGTGCAGGGTTAAAATTACACCAGCAAGCAGTCCAATTGTCTGAACCCATTGCACCTCTGAAAGCACCAGGCGTAAAGAATGGATCAGAAATACGTGCACCGCTGAATGAAGCACCTGTTAATGCAGGAGAACCTGTTATAGGAGCAAAATTAGGATTGCTATAGTTGAACGGATCTGCTAATACACCAGCAGCCGAAGCAAGTGAGTCATTGGCATTAGCAAATACTTTGCTACGCGTTAAGTTAGGGTTTGAACCACCAGAAGTAGAAGCATTAATGGCACGGATATTACCTGCTAATAAATTGTTCTTGTAT
>CANHDN010000119.1 GCA_947459415.1 Bacteroidota bacterium | reverse complement strand
TTAAGTAGATTTTGGAGTTGGATGATTGCCTTAAGTGCAATGTATATTTTTTACCTATTGGCTATAAACCAAGTATATTCTTTAAATGGCTTGGTGAATGGTAAACAAAATGACCCTGTGTTAATTTCAGAATTACCCATTCATGAGTTTGGTTCAGACAGTGTGTTGCTCATGGCTTTGCAGGCAAATAAAGGAAGTAATGTGGAACATTCAGATGGTAAATTTTATAAGTTATTGGGAACTGGCATGGTTGAGGTAGGCGAGGGTAAACAAGCTGCAGACGGTATTTTCCCTACTTGTAAAAATACTATTTTGGATATTTGGTTGCCGCTAATTGGGTATTTAACATTTTTTTGTGGCCTGCTCAATCTCCTTAATGATTCCAATGCCATCTTAAAATTAGCAGGAATCATGGCACCATTTTTTGCACGCATTTTTCCGGAGTTGCCAAAGGGTCATCCTGCCTATGGGTTTATGACCATGAATTTTGCCGCTAACTTTTTGGGTTTAGATAATGCCGCTACGCCTTTTGGTTTGCGGGCCATGGAGAGCATGCAGGAGATAAATACAGATAAAGAGAAGGCAAGTAATAGTCAGATTATGTTTTTGTGCTTACATGCTGCCGGCTTAACCTTAATACCCACTTCTATTATTGGATACAGAGCGGCGCAACAAGCGGCAAACCCCGCAGATATTATGTTGCCAACCATTATTACTTCGTTTATTGGCACTTTAGCGGCCTTAATTTTTGTGAGTATTAAGCAGCGTATCAATTTAGTAAATTTAGTGGTAGTTGGTTTTGTGGGTGGTATTACGGCCATTATTGCGCTGCTGTTGGTGTATATTCATACCTTAACCGGTCAGGCTAAAATTCATTTTACAGGTAATTTAAGCAATGCTGTTTTATTGTTTATCATTATGGCCATTGTGCTCTATAGCATATACAAAGAAAAAGTATTTAGGCTGAACCAAACCAATGTATTCGACTCCTTTGTGCATGGTGCCAAAGATGGCTTTACCACAGGTTTGCGCGTATTACCCTACATGATTGCCATGTTGGTTGCCTTGAGTATTTTTAGAAACAGCGGGCTGATGCAAATCATCTTAAATGGCATTACTGCTGTAATGGAAATATTTGGGGTAGATGCGCAAATTATTCAAGCCATACCGGTAGCCATTATGCGACCGTTTAGTGCGGGTGGCTCCAGGGGCTTTATGCTCGATGCCATGAAAACCTACGGGCCGGATAGCCTAACGGGACAATTATCTTGTTTGTTTCAAGGTGCTGCTGAAACTACCTTTTACGTAGTTGCCTTATATTTTGGTTCTGTAAATGTAAAAGACAGCAGGTATACCCTTGGCATTATGCTCTTGGTTGATTTGGTTTGCGTAATTGCTGGTGTTTTTGTAGTAAAATTATATTTTTAATTTCACTGCAAATCTGGTTTCAGCAAGATTTCTTGGCCACATGAAAGGATATATCGGCTGCCAAATAGGAGACTAAGATTTTTAGGTTCGTGGCCGGCAGGGGCGCCAAATATTACCGGGTAATCGTAGTGTTTTACGGTATCGGCAATAATCTCGTAGGCGCTTTTGCCAAAGGGGATGGTATTATCTTTCATATCGCTCATATCTCCCACTACAATGGCTGCAAGGTTTTCTAATTTTCCGGCTCTTTTTAGCCCTTGCATCATTCGGTCTATGTGGTATAAATACTCATCTAAATCTTCTAAGAACAGAATTTTGTTATCGTAAGAAGGCTCGCTGGCAGAGCCCATAAGCGAGTATAAAACAGAGAGGTTTCCACCAATTAAAATACCACTGGTATTTTCTTCGTGCACATTTAAAGGATGTTTTTGCCACTTTATTTCTTGTGGTTTCTCAAACAAGGTTTTGCGCAAAACCTCTACACTTTCTGCATGTATTTTTTCGGGTAAAAAATTAATGGGCATGGGACCATGTAAACTGCGGTAGGCAATTTTTTTATGCAGGTGCAAATGCAAGGCGGTTATATCGCTGTAGCCAATAATCCATTTGGGGTTTTCTAGGAAGATATCCAAGTCGAGCCCATCTATCATACGCACGGTGCCATAGCCACCCCGAGCAATAAATATGGCCTTAATTGTTGGGTTGTCTAATAACTTTTGAAAGCTTTCTCTTCTGGCCTGATCCGAACCAGCAAACTGATTTTCCTCTTCGAACAGGTTATCGCTGAAGCACACTTCCAAACCCCAACTTTTGAAAATGGCAATGGCAGGTTCCATTTCGGCCTTGCTCACCTTTCTGGCGGTAGCCGCAATCGCAATTAAATCACCTT
This sequence comes from Bacteroidota bacterium, assembly GCA_947459415.1. Classification (GTDB taxonomy): domain Bacteria; phylum Bacteroidota; class Bacteroidia; order UKL13-3; family UKL13-3; genus B1. The sequence continues at coordinate 4,986 of CANHDN010000119.1, read as the reverse complement.
TTTTAAGAGACTCCATGAGGGTTTGGTTCAGACCGTATAATTTATAACTTTTACCTAACTATACTTCTCGTTAAACTTAATTTTAATATCGGTAGCTACCTCTTTTACTTCTTGTTCTTTGCTTTTATCGCAAATGAGCAACACATCTGGGGTATCTACTACAATAAGGTCTTTAACGCTGTTTAACACTACTATTTTATCGCCTGTTAATTGGGCGGTATTTACCATGCAGCCACTGCTTTGGTAGAGGTGAATGTTTTTGCCATTGCTTACATTTTGGTTGGCATCTTTATCCGAAATTTCGTAGAGGGATGTCCAAGTACCTAAATCGCTCCAGCCAAACTCGCTCGGAATTACAAACACGTTCTCCGCTTTTTCCATGATGCCATAATCTATGGAAATGCTGCGTGTTTGTTCGTATATTTTAAGGATGGTGGCTGCTTCTTTGTCGGTAAAATAGTCGGCATTGGCCTCATCAAACAAAGAGTACTGTTCGTGCAGGTGCGTATCAAAAGCTTTTTTAATGGAAGCGATACTCCATACAAATATGCCGGCATTCCATAAGAAGTCGCCACTTTCTAGGAAGGTATTCGCTATTTCTAAGCTTGGTTTTTCTGTAAATGTTTTTACTTTATGAATGTGGGCATGTGCTACATGTTCTATGAATTGAATATACCCATATCCGGTATCTGGCCTACTTGGTCTGATCCCAAGCGTAACCAAAGCAGGATTATTTACAGCAAAATCCATGGCTTGATCAACCACATCTAAAAAACCAGATTCATCTAATATGAGGTGATCGCTTGGTGCCACAATGCATACGGCATCCGGATTTATTTTACTAATTTTTCCACAGGCGTAGGCAATACAAGCAGCGGTGTTTTTGGCAATAGGTTCACCCAAAATTTGCTGTTCACCTATGCTGGGTAATTGATCTTTTACTAAAGAAACGTAGGCTGTATTGGTAACAATATAGATGTTTTCGGGTAAAAATCTTTTTAAAAACCGCTTATAAGTATGTTGTAATAAGGAATTTCCGGTTCCTAAAATATCTAAGAATTGTTTAGGGTAATTTGTTCTACTGCTAGGCCAAAATCTACTTCCTACGCCACCGGCCATAATAATGGCATAATTATTTTTATTCTCCATGTTCAATTTTTGGTTAGGGCGAATAATATACGCCTGTAAACATTTGCAAATAAATAAAGATTTTCGACCATTTGGTTTTATTTATTGAAATAATTGTGTTAAATTAGTGAACTTTTTTGATAAATATCAGCAATATGGCGGCAGCGAAGCGTGTAAAAGAGAAATCCTCGGAAGTACATAACGATTTAAAAGGTGCTTTAAAAAATTATTTTGGTTTTGATCAATTTAAAGGAGAGCAAGAAGAAATAATTGAGAATTTGCTTTCTGGAAAAGACACCTTTGTGATTATGCCAACTGGCGGTGGTAAATCTGTTTGTTACCAATTACCTGCCCTCATTATGCCTGGAACTGCCATTATTATTTCCCCACTTATTGCATTAATGAAGAATCAGGTAGATGCCATCAGGTCACTGTCTCATGAAAGTGTTGCTCATTTTTTAAATTCTTCACTAAATAAAGGCGAGATAACAGCGGTAAAAAAGGATATTAACGAGGGTAATACTAAAATGCTCTACATTGCCCCAGAGACCTTAAAAAAGGACGAAACCATTGAATTCTTAAAAACCATAGATGTTTCTTTTGTGGCGGTAGATGAGGCACATTGTATTTCTGAATGGGGTCATGATTTTAGACCAGAATATCGCCGCATTAAGTCCATGGTTAAAGAAATTAAGGATGTTCCGGTTATGGCACTTACTGCAACCGCAACGCCAAAGGTGCAGAGTGATATTATTAAAAACCTTCAAATGGGAGATGCCACGGTTTTTAAATCTTCCTTTAATCGCTCAAATTTATATTACGAAGTTCGTTCTAAAGGCAAAAAAGGCGAGGCCATCAAAGAAATCGTTTCTTTTATCAAGGCTCGACCCAATAAAACAGGTATTATTTACTGCTTGAGCCGAAAGCGGGTAGATGAAATCTCTGGGATATTGCAAGCCAATGGAATAAAAGCCCTGCCATATCATGCAGGTTTAGATGCCAAAGTTAGGGCAGAGCATCAAGATAAATTTTTGATGGAAGATGCAGATGTCATTGTGGCCACCATTGCTTTTGGAATGGGAATAGATAAGCCAGATGTTCGTTTTGTAATTCATTATGATATACCTAAAAGTATTGAAGGTTATTACCAAGAAACAGGCAGAGGAGGGAGAGATGGCTTAGAGGGTGAATGCGTATTGTTTTATAACCCGGCAGATATTGAGAAACTTGAAAAGTTTTTAAAAGATAAACCTGTAGCAGAGCGTGAAATCGGCGAGTTGCTTATTTTTGAAACGGAAGCTTTTGCAGAATCTGCAGCATGTAGGAGAAAATTTTTACTCCATTATTTTGGAGAAGAATTTCCAGAAAAAGATTGCAATAAAATGTGCGACAATTGTAGGCATCCTAAAGAAAAGGTTGATGCCCAAGTTGCAGCCATTCATGCCCTATCTTTAATCAAAGAAATAAAGGGTAAGTATAATTTAAAGCATTGTGTTGATATTTTAACGGGCAATAAAACCCATGAAGTAGCCATGAGTGGCCACCATGAATTGAAACTTTTTGGTGCAGGAAAAGACCAAGATGAAAATTATTGGAAATCTGTTATTCGCCAGCTTTTGTTGCGCGGTATGGTAACCAAAAATATTGAAAACTATGGTTTACTTTCTATTAATGATGCCGGAGAAACCTATCTGAAAACTCCTTCTACATTTGAAATGGCAATAGACCGCAAGTTTGAGCGCCATACAGACATGGAAGAAGATGATAGCCAGGTTGAGGCTGTGTATGATGAGGTGTTATATGGTATTTTAAAAGATCTCTGTAGAAAAGTAGCTAAAGCCAAGAATTTACCACCTTATATTGTATTTCAGGAGCCTTCTCTTCAAGAAATGGCCTTTAAATACCCAATAACCATGGAAGAACTTTCTAAGGTGAGTGGGGTGAGTTCTGGTAAAGCAGCTAAATTTGGCAAAGAATTCTTATCAGTTATTGACCAATACGTAAAGGAAAATAATATTGAAAGACCAGAAGATGTCACTATTAAGTCTGTGGTTAATAAGTCTGCCAGAAAAATTGCCATTATTACCAATATTGATAAACGTGTTTCCTTAGACGACATTGCGCGTGGCCAGGGTATTAAAAAGGATGAAATCTTGGTTGAAATTGAAAATATAGTAAATAGCGGAACCAAATTAAATTTAAGTAGGTATGTTCAAGAACTTACTGAAGAAGAAATTTTGGAAGAAGTGATGGACTTTTTTCGTAAAACCAATGATAATGTAATTGAGGCTGCCTTAAAAGAATATGGCGAAGAGTTTAGTAAAGATGATTTGCACCTGATGCACATTCATTTTATAAGCGAAATGGCCAACTAAAAATAGCAAAAATATTTCTTTGTAAATAGTTTTCAGTTCCTACATTTGTAGCCTAATTTTTTATAAACGTGAGTGGGAATCATCATGGTAAACAGCAGCTTTCTATAGCTGGATTGGTTGTTGCACTGGGAATTATATATGGAGATATTGGCACTTCGCCGCTTTATGTATTTAAGGCAATTATCCATGGTAAAGAAATTTCTGAGCTATTAATTTTAGGTGGCTTATCTTGTATTTTTTGGACACTTACCCTTCAAACATCAGTAAAGTATGTTAGCATTGTTTTAAATGCCGATAATAATGGTGAAGGAGGAATTTTTGCTTTATTTGCCCTAGTTCGTAGGCGCAAACCTTTTTTGATAGTGCCAGCCATTATTGGTGGTTGCGCATTATTAGCCGATGGCATGATTACCCCGCCCATTTCTGTTTCTTCTGCCATAGAAGGTTTAACCATACGTTACCCAGATTTACCAACTATACCTATTGTAATTGTCATTATTACTGCCATATTTTTTATGCAGCGCATGGGTACTTCTATTGTAGGGAAAATGTTTGGCCCAATTATGATTGTTTGGTTTGGTATGTTAGGAGCTTTAGGTATTATGGGATTAGGCGCTAATACGGGTATTTTTAGAGCCTTAAACCCAATGTATGCTTATGAACTACTAACCGTGTATCCAAATGGATTCTGGTTACTGGGAGCCGTTTTTCTTTGCACTACCGGAGCTGAGGCCCTTTATTCTGATATGGGTCATTGCGGTAAACAGAATATACAGGTAAGTTGGATATTTGTAAAAAGTGCCTTATTGTTAAACTATTTCGGACAAGGGGCTTATTTGCTCAATCATATTGGTTCACCCATGCCAGAAGTGAACCCCTTTTATGCCATCATGCCAGAATGGTTTTTATTAATAGGTGTAAGTATTGCTACCATGGCTACCATTATTGCCAGCCAAGCCATGATTACCGGTTCATATACCTTGGTTTCTGAGGCCATTCGTCTGAATGTGTGGCCAAAAGTAAAAATTAAATTCCCGTCCGATTTAAAAGGGCAAATCTATGTGCCCAGTGTTAACTGGATCTTGTGGGTTGGTTGTATCGCCATTGTTCTATATTTTAAAGAATCTAGTGCCATGGAAGCTGCTTACGGGCTTGCTATTGTGATTACCATGCTAATGACAACCATTTTATTAGTTAATTTTTTAGAGCGCAAAAAAACACCTCCGGTTTTTTTGGTTATACTCTTGTTGGTCTATTTAACTATTGAAGGTTCATTTCTTGTTGCTAATATTGTTAAAATTCCAGCTGGAGGTTGGATGACCTTGCTCATTTCCATGTCGTTTATGTTTGTAATGTGGGTTTGGTACAAGGGAAGGAAAATCAAAAATAGATTAACAGAATTTGTAAATCTTAGAGAGTATCTGCCCAAGTTACATCAATTAAGTATAGATGAATCCCTTTCTAAATATGCTACGCATTTAGT
>CANHDN010000118.1 GCA_947459415.1 Bacteroidota bacterium | reverse complement strand
TTATAGGTAGTATAATTTTGTTGATACATTTCTTTCACAGCATGGGGATGTAACTTTAATTCTTCTCCCGTTTCACTGTCTTTGAAAATATAAGGCCTGTTTTCAAAATCAAAGTTTAGCTCTTGTTTCTGCTCTTGTGTATCGAATAGAATCACTTCGTGTTTCTTGTATTTAAGATGTTTTAATGCTTCAAAAACCGCTTCGATATTACTTTGAAAAAAATCACTGAATACAATTACCATCGATCTTTTGTGCAGCCCTTCTGCTAAATAATGGAGTGTTTTTGAAATGTCACTTCCTTGTTGTTGGCTGGGTTCTATTAAACAAGATTGTAATTTTGAAAATAGTAACTTTTGATGAGTGACGTTTAATTTAGCTTGGCTATGAAACCATAACTCATCATGAAACAAGCTAATGCCAGATGCATCCCTTTGTTTCTTCATGAGCTGAATGAGAGAGGCAGCAGCAATAATACTGAACCTAGTTTTACTCATTGAATCTATTGGGTAATACATAGAACTTGAAGTATCTATTACTAATTGGCAGCGTAAATTAGTCTCTTCTTCAAATCGTTTTACAAATAATTTATCTGTTCGTGCATATAGTTTCCAATCAATATTTTTTGTGCTTTCCCCATTATTGTACTGCCTGTGTTCTGCAAATTCAACAGAAAAACCATGGTATGGACTTTTATGAAGACCCGTTAAAAAACCTTCAACTACTTGTTTAGCCAGTAATTCTAAATTAGCTATTTGTAATAAGTCTGATTCTTTGAAAGAAGTATTTGCCATCTTATTTTACATTACTAAATCCTTCAATTGAAAATTGACTGATGTTAAGCCATAAACTATCACGTGTTTGAATATAGAATGTGCAACTTGCCGCTGTGTCTAATTTAGGGAGCTGTATATAAAAACTATATTCATTCTTTTTTCCATAAAGTACCTCTGGATAGCTTAGCCTAATTTTGTTTTCTTTGGATTGATTGGAATCTTGAATTAAGGAATGAATAGATGCACCCCCCAAGCCAGGCTGCGCATCTAGTGTTAAATTAACTTTTAAGTATTGGTAGTTTTGCAAATTAAATTTGTTTTGAAAGAAAATATTTGAAGAGTCTTGGTAAACATTTAATGTAAGGGTAGAATCTGTTTTTAATACCAGCTCTTTTGAATAGTTGCTTTCATTTGAAATCCAATCTGGATTATCTAAGAGGCTTTTTTGAAGCGGACTTACAGAGGGGTTCATAAAAATTTCTGAATAATAGGCTCGGTTCATATCATAATAATGCAAAACCGTTTTATTATATTGATTGATTTGAAATAAATTTATCCCAATTAAAGTGCATAAAACTAGCCCAATCACATACCTGGTTGATCCTACCCAATATCTTTGTATAAAGGCAGAAAATGCCAATATGAAAACAGGGTAGCTTTGCATGAGTGCGCGTGTTGAATAACTACCGCCATACTTCCAATCACTCCAAGAAATGATAATCCAGATATTTAGTAAGCAAAACCATAGCACTGATTTTTTAAATGGAAAATCTTTGAGGTAGAAAAATCCGATTACAAAAAATATAGTAACAGGCGTATAAATAAACCAACCTTTTTCAAAGCCAAATAAAACCCTGAAAAACGGATTTAAAAAGCGCCAAGCACTACCCACATCATAAATAAAGAATCCTGTTACATATTGCCAATAGATAAGTTGTGGTAAAATTCCAATGATGCCACCTATGGCAGCTAAGTATACCATAGGGAGATGTGCTTTTACCAATGCCCATTTTTGTTTGGCGGCTTCTTTGGTATGTGTATTCCAAAGAATAGGGATTAATACCATAATGGCTTCTGTGGGCCTAGAAATGGTAGCTAATCCAATGATAAGGCCACTAAAGAAAGCCAGTAAAAAACTTGGTTTTTCGTGCCATTTTTGGGTCAGCCATAAAATGATACAATACAATAAGAATATAGGCGCATGACTTTGGGCACTATCAATAGAAATATATTGAATAGCATTAGTGGCTAAAATAATTGCCGCTAAACTAATACTGGTAATGCTGTCTGAGAAATATTTTAATAAAACTTTTCTTAAAACAAATAAAGCCAGAATGGCATACAATACAACTCCATATCCAATTGCATGCTGGTAGGGGGCTGAAAAACCGTCTGGTGAAAAAGTGCTTTGCTGGGCATAAACATGCGCCGCTAAAAAGAGGGGTAAATGAATAATGGAAACTCCGCCTAGGTATTTAAAAACATAATTTCCTGTTTTCTCATGAATGTTTGCCTGGTAAAAATTGCCACCAGAAAGTTGGTATTTTTGGTCTATGCTGTCTTGAAAGGAAAGTTTTTTTACATCCTTATAAATAATCATAGCCGGTAAGTGCAGGTAGTAACCATAGGCATCCCAAGTGGTTATTTTGAGTGGCTCATTGCTTTCTTTGGTTGGGTAGGTGCTTCGGTAAAAAATGAATACTAGGCCAAGCACTATGCAAGTTATAAAGGAAATAAGGTTCTTCATAGTAGATGCTGCAAAGTAAAGTAAAATAGCTGCAAACGCAAACCCAATTAAGAACCCAATTGGCATAAAAAAAGCCGCTTTTATTCAAAGCGGCTTTTTTTGTTAAAGACTATAAATGGGCATTTAATTTATTTGCCAACACATGTTTTGGCACTGCACCCACTTGCTTATCTACCACCTGTCCGTTTTTGAAAAACAAAAGTGCAGGGATACTCATAATTCCAAACTCTGTGGCAATTCTTGGATTATTGTCTACATCTAATTTTCCTATTACTGCCTTTCCTTCATATTCTTTTGCTAATTCATCTACAACCGGACCTACCATGCGGCAAGGGCCACACCATTCTGCCCAAAAATCTACTAATACTGGTTTGTCTGATTTTAGCACTACTTCCTCGAAGTTGCTATCTGTTAATTCTAATGCCATGTTTTTTATATTTATAATTTGTTTTGCAAGATAAATGCCAAGTGCAAAATTACAACAATTTGTCAGTTGAGTTTTTTAATTGAGTTTGTACGTTACGTTTAATTCGTCTAACCATTTTAATACATCATTGTTTGGACTAAACTTTATTTTGGTAGACAGCATTCTTATTGAGGTGCTATCTTCAGTATCTATGATATCAAAATTTAAAATGCAATTGCCAGGTTTTTCTTTAGGTAAGTTTTGGAATTGTTGCAACATGTTACCATTTAACTTGTTAAGCTCTAGTTGTATGGTGATTTTATTAAAGTATTTGTCGCGCACTTCATTGAGCATTTCTATGCCTTGAACCTTTAGTTCAAAATCATTTTCTTTTCCCCAACGATTATCTACTCTGCCTTTTATGTAAATAAAATATCCAGGCTCCATGTAGCGCCTAAAATTAATATAGGTGTCTTGGAAAAGTACTAATTGATGATTGCCTGAGAAGTCTTCAATGGTAAAACTTCCATAATTTTTGCCCGTTTTAGTAACCCTATGATCTGCACTGGTTACTACCCCAGCAATTCTGACCTCTTTTCCTTTAAATGGGCTCAAATCAGACAAGTCTGCGATTTTATTAGTGGTAAGTTTATCTATTTCGATTTTATAAGGATCTAATGGATGTCCGGATAGGTACATTCCTACCATTTCTTTTTCTGAATTAAGTTGTTGCATCAAATTCCATGGTTCTGCCGCAGGAATAGGTGGCTCTGGCAGAACTACACCCGATACGGCCCCAAACAAGCTCATTACATTGCTAGCGGCATTGGCTTGAACCGAGTTTCCGTATCGAATGGCTTTTTCGATGGTTGGAATTTCATCTGAACCAGATGCGAAATATTGAGCACGCGTAATGTTTTGAAAGCAATCAAAACCACCTGCTAATGCCAAGGCTTCTAATGTTTTTTTATTAACGGCTCTTAGGTTAACTCTTTTAGTTAGGTCAAAAATACTTTCGTAAGAACCATTTGCCCTCTCTTGAATGATAGCTTCTACGGCAGCTTCACCCACACCTTTTATGGCATTTAAGCCAAAACGTATTTGTCCTGATTTATTTACAGAAAAAGTGGCATAAGATTCATTTACATCTGGGCCTAAAACAGGAACGCCCATTCTTCTGCATTCTTCCATAAAGAAGGAAACTTTTTCAATATTGCCTAAATTCGTGGTAAGCACTGCAGCCATATATTCTGCCGGATAATGTGCTTTTAAGTAGGCCGTATGATACGCTACATAGGCATAACAAGTAGAGTGCGATTTATTAAAAGCATATTGGGCAAAAGCTTCCCAATCTGTCCAAATTTTTTCTAAGGTTTCGGCTTTAAAGCCCTTACTTGTTGCCCCGTCCATAAATTTACCCTTCATTTTATCTAGGGTATACCGGTCTTTTTTACCCATTGCTTTTCTGAGGGTATCGGCATCACCTTTGGTAAAATTTGCAATTTTTTGTGAGAGCAGCATCACCTGTTCTTGGTATACCGTAATGCCATATGTAGGTTCAAGGTATTCCTTCATTTCTTCAAGGTCGTAGCTAATGGCTTCTCTGCCATGTTTACGTGCAATGAAGTTGGGAATATATTGTATAGGGCCTGGCCTATATAAGGCATTCATGGCAATTAAATCATCAAACTTGTCTGGCTTGAGGTCTTTCAAATGTTTTTGCATGCCCGCACTTTCAAATTGGAAGGTGCCATTGGTTTCTCCACGTTGATAAAGTTCGTATGTTTTAACATCATCTAGCGGAATGTCTTCTAGAACAATATCTACGTTGTGGTTTTGTTTGATAAGTACCATGGCATCTTTTAAAATGGTTAAGTTTTTTAAGCCTAAAAAGTCCATTTTAATTACGCCAGCATCTTCAATTACCTTGCCTTGAAACTGCGTTACCAATAAATCAGAATCTTTGGCAACGGCAACTGGAATTAAATCTGAAAGGTCTGAAGGGGCAATGATGATTCCGGCAGCATGTACACCTGTACCACGCACTGAACCCTCTAAAATTTCAGCTTCTTTTAAAACGCGTGCATTGATATCTGTGCCTTTGTATAACTCGCGTAGTTTTTTTACATTTTCTAAATCTTCAGATTGTAATCCCTCTTTTTCTTTTAAACTCTTATCTCCATCTATGGGGGCATTGAGCAATCTACCTAATTCTATACCAGGTTTATCTGGCACCAATTTAACCAAGGCATTGGCTTCTTGCAGCGGCAAATCGAGCACACGCGCCACATCTTTGATACTCATTTTAGCAGCCATGGTTCCGTAAGTAACAATTTGAGCAACCTGATTTCTGCCATATTTCTTTACCACATAATCGATTACTTTCTGCCTGCCTGCATCATCAAAGTCGGTATCAATATCTGGCATCGATTTACGATCTGGATTTAAGAAACGCTCAAAAAGTAAGTCGTATTTTATGGGGTCAATATTGGTTATGCCAATGCAATAAGCCACCGCAGAACCTGCCGCAGAACCACGCCCTGGGCCAATAAATACACCCAGTTCTCTGCCTGCACGAATGAAATCAGATACAATTAAAAAGTACCCAGCAAAGCCCATGGTTCTGATGGTATGAAGCTCAAAATTTAATCGTTCTTCCACCTCTGGGCTAATATCTCTATAACGCGCTTTTGCTCCAGTGTAAGTGAGGTGATGCAAATAATCGTCTTGGGTTAAAAAACCTGGCGGAATTTCATAATTAGGCAAGAGAATATCACGCTTTAAATCTAAGGTTTCAATTTTATCTACAATCAAGTTTGTATTGTCTATGGCTTGCGGGATATCGCTAAAAACCTTCGACATTTCCTCTGTAGTTTTAAAGAAGAATTGATCATTATAAAAAGCAAAACGCTTTCCTTTGATGCTTACATCATCATCTATTTCTTTTACAGTTGGAGTGCTTTGTTTTTCGCCGGTATTAATACACAATAAAATATCGTGGGCATTCGCATCTTTTTGGTCTACATAATGCGAGTCATTAGATGCAATGATGGGCACATTATATTTAAGTGAAAATTTAATGAGTACCTCATTTACCTTATTTTGATCTGGAATATCATGCCGTTGTAGTTCGATATAATAATCTTCTCCAAATAAATCTAACCACCATTTAAATTCGATTTCTCCGGCCTCTTCACCTTTTTTTAAAATGGTTTTAGGAACTGATGCGCCCAAGCAACAAGTGGTAGCAATTAAGCCCTTATGATATTTTAATATGAGCTGTTTGTCTATACGGGGATATTTGCCGTACATGCCCTCCATATAACCTAGCGAACATAGTTTGATGAGGTTTTTATAACCCTCTTCGTTTTTTGCCAACATCAGTTGATGGTAGCGAATGTCTTTATCTTCTTTGGTAAACGAGTGTTTGGTTCGATCCGAAACTACATAAAATTCGCAACCTACAATGGGTTTAACCTTTAACGAACCGTCTGCATTTTTATGCTTATAGGCTTCGGCCACAAACTCAAAAGCGCCAAACATATTTCCATGGTCAGTAATGGCTAAGGCGGGCATATTATCAGCCATGGCCTTTTTATATAGTTTGCCAATATCTGCCGCTCCATCGAGCAATGAAAACTGTGTATGTACGTGTAGGTGTGAGAACTTCATATAATAATCTAGCAAACGAATGTACATGATCAAAAATGGATTGTAAGTAGGTGTTGAAAAGTAACCAGCAAAAGCAGTTAGAATTGGGGAGATTAAAAGTTTTCAACTAATTTTTTATCTCATTCATTTTTTAAACCAATACCCTTAATTTGCATCCAATGGGAATGAAAAAAATATTTTACTTCATCATATGGCTTGTTTTGGCTTCAACTTTAAAAGCACAAAACTTGTATTTTCCGCCACTCGTTGGCAATACTTGGAGCACTACACAGCCGCAAGATTTAAACTGGTGCACAGATAAAATAGATAGTTTGTATCAGTATTTGGGAAGTAAAAACACCAAAGGATTTATTGTTTTAAAAGATGGCAAAATAGTGTTGGAGAAATACTTTAATACCTTTACGCAAGATAGTTTTTGGTATTGGGCGTCTGCCGGTAAAACCATGACCGCTTTTTTGACAGGTATTGCTCAACAAAAAGGTTTATTGCGTTTACAAGACACTAGTTCAAAATACTTGGGTAAGGGTTGGACAAGTTTAACTGCTGCGCAAGAAGATAAAATCACCATCTATCATCAACTCAGTATGAATAGCGGTTTAGACGATGGATTAGATAAAGATTGTACAGCTGATTCTTGCTTAATTTATAAAGCTGATGCAGGAACCCGATGGGCTTATCACAATGCACCTTATACCTTATTAGAAAAAGTGATATCGGTGGCTAGCAAACAAACCTATCAACAGTTTTTTAATGCTGAAATAAGATTAAAAACAGGGATTGCAGGCATGTGGACTAAAATTGGTTTTAATAATGTATTGTTAAGC
>CANHDN010000117.1 GCA_947459415.1 Bacteroidota bacterium | reverse complement strand
TTCTATGTCATGCAATCTGCCGGATTTATTGAACGTAAATTAGGAGAATCTGGACTTTCCTTGGTTCGTAAATTTTTTGGCATTGTACTTTTAAGTATCGCTGTAAGAATTTTTAAATCAAACTTTTAATTAGGCTTGCCCCGTTGGTCCACCAAAATTCATTGGAAAAGGTGGCACAGATTCATTCATAGCAATGTCTCCGTTCATATCTTCAAATTTGCTGATATTATCATTTAATGCCATGAGCAATCGCTTTGCATGATCAGGAGTTAAAACAATTCGTGATTTTACTTTTGCTTTTGGCACACCAGGCATTACTCGCACAAAATCAATAACAAATTCACTGTTTGAGTGTGTTATAATTGCCAAATTTGAATAGATCCCTTCTGCCATTTCCTCACTAAGCTCAATTTGCAATTGATTAGGATTGTTGTTGTTATTTTCCATACTATATTTTATAAATTACTCTGAATTCTTAACTCTTAATTCTTAACTCTTAATTCTTAATTCTTAATTCTTAATCAAAAACTTAAATTTTAATACAAACATTTTTAGTTTCTGTAAAGAACTTTAATGCTTCCCAGCCTCCTTCTCTTCCAACTCCACTTTGCTTAACGCCGCCAAAAGGTGTACGTAAATCTCGCAATAACCAGCAGTTAACCCAAACAATACCAGATTTTATGTTAGCAGCCACACGATGAGCCTTAGACAAATTCTCTGTAAAAAGAATACAAGCTAAACCGTACGGTGTACTATTTGCCATTTCCAATACTTCCTGCTCTGTGTCAAAAGGCTGCAAGGTAACAAGGGGTCCAAAAATTTCTTCTTGATTGGTCCTACATTCAGACCCCAATCCCTCAATGACAGTTGGTTCAATAAAATAGCCATTTGCACAATTACCTTCAGGTTTATAGGCCTTTCCCCCAGTTAAAATATTACCCCCTTCTTCCTTTGCTATTGAAACATAACTCAAAACCTTATCAAAATGTAATTTACTAACAATGGCACCAACTTTGGTAGATTCATGAAGAGGATCACCAATGGTAAGGGCTTTAACCTGAGCTACAAACTCAATTTTAAATTTTTCATAAATACTTCTTTCGATATAAATTCTAGAGCCACATAAACATATTTCACCTTGATTAGTAAAACTGGCTCGAACACTTTCCTTCACTGTTTTCTCAAAATCACAATCAGCAAAAACAATATTAGGATTTTTTCCTCCAAGTTCTAGAGACAACTTCTTAAACATAGGAGCCGCTATACGAGCAATTTCTGCTCCTGTTTTGGTTCCACCCGTAAAAGATATTGCAGTTATTTTTTCATGTGCTACCATGGCCGAACCAACTTTAGGACCCAAACCATGAACAATATTTAATACTCCCTGCGGCAAACCAGCGTCAATACATATTTTACTGAACAAATAAGCAGTCATAGGAGTTACTTCGCTTGGCTTAGCAACCACGCAATTACCGGAAGCCAAGGCTGGAGCTATTTTCCAAGTAAATAAATAAAGTGGTAAATTCCAAGGACTAATGCAACCTACTACGCCAATTGGAGTTCGTAAGGTATAATTAATGGCATGGTTTCCCATCGCATGTGATTCTGAGGCAAAATGTTCTATTGCAGTAGCAAAAAAATGAATATTGGATTTTGCACGAGGTATTTCTCCTAATTTTGCCAACCACAACGGCTTACCTTGGTCTATACTCTCTGCCAATGCTAATTCATCATTTCTTTCTTCGATGAGTCTTGAAATTTTCAATAAAATATTACTTCTTTCATTTACTGACATATTGCTCCAAGCAGGAAAAGCAGCAGCGGCAGCATCATATGCAAGTGCTACATCTCGCTCATCGCTGTCAGGGCAATAGCTATATACTTCGCCGGTAGATGGGTTTATATTGTCTATAAATTCATTGGAAATGGGAGCTAGTAATGCACCATTGATATAATTAAGAATCTTTTCCATGGGTTCAAACCTACTTAATGCAGAGCAATTCCGCAACATTCAACCAATTAAAAAAAAATTATTTATAAATTAAACCATTTCTAATTATCTTTACTCAAAGATAAAAATATGTATTATGGCAAAGATTTCTAGAAAGGCCTTTTTCTCTGCTGCAAGTTCAGAATTTTTAAATACTGAATCTCCTCTCAAAGAATATCCTTATCAGGATCCTAGCAACCAAAATTTGCCCAGGCATCTCCAAAAAACCAGCACTGGCATAGGCGCATACGCTGGACCATGGGGAAACGATCAAATCATGCACTTACTTAAACGATCATTGTTTGGAGTTTCAAAGTCAGATTTTAATTATTTTAAAGGTAAGTCCTTATCTGAATGTGTAAATATTTTAATTAATTATGACCCTACCCCACCCGCTCCTCCATTAAACAATTATGGAAATAATGCCAACCAAAATGATCCTGCAGTTCCTTATGGTCAAACTTGGGTAAATGCAGCAATAAATCCTAATTTAGAAGGTGCAAGAATTTTTTCTTTCAAATCTTGGTGGACCAGTTTAATGTTGAACCAAGATAGAAATATCAGGGAAAAAATGACGCTATTTTGGCATAATCATTTTGCCACAGAATCACTGGTAGTGCAGGATAGTCGGTATGTATACAAGCACAATACCTTACTTAGGGCAAATTGCTTGGGTAATTTTAAAGATTTTGTAAAACAAATTACCATTGATCCGGCCATGCTAGATTATTTAAATGGAAATCAAAATACCAAAACAGCTCCAGATGAAAATTATGCCAGGGAATTACAAGAATTGTTTACAATTGGTAAAAATCTAAGCATTCATTATTCCGAAGAAGATGTTAAAGCTGCTGCAAGAGTGCTAACAGGTTGGCGAACCAATAGAACTGGAATAAATTCATTTTTTGATGCTACAAAACATGATACGGAATCAAAAGTATTTTCAAGTTTCTATAATAATTATACAGTAATTGGCCGAAGTGGAAGCAATGCTGGAAATTTAGAATTAGACGACTTACTAACTATGATTTTTAGCCAAGCTGAGCTTGCTAAACATATCGTAAGAAAATTATATCGATTTTTTGTTTACTATGTAATAGATGAAAGTGTTGAACGGAATGTAATAGAACCACTGGCAAACCAGTTTAGAAGTAATAATTATAATATTAAAATCGTTCTTGAAACACTCTTAAAAAGTGAGCATTTTTATGACCCATTAAACCGTGGATGCATGATTAAATCTCCTTTAGATCATCTTATTGGAATAGCCAAACAAACTAAACTGCAATATCCAGATGCTAGTAATATTCAAACCCAATACGCGCATTGGCAATATACGATGCAGTATGGTACTATTTTAAACCAGCATCTTGGCGATCCTCCAAACGTGGCAGGTTGGCCGGCATATTATGAAGACCCACAATATTATGAAATTTGGATTAACTCAGACTCTTTACCCAAAAGGAACTTAGCATGCGACCAACTCCTATATACTGGATTTTCTAGATTTGGATTTAAATTAGTAATAGATTGTCTTGCCTTTGCTGAGGATATGCAAAATCCATCGAATCCGAACGATCTACTCAATGAAATAATTCAATTAATGTACCCAAGCGACTTATCAGTCAATACAAAAAATTTCATAAAAAACTCCATTTTATTATCTGGCCAAACGGGTGATTATATCTGGACAGATGCTTGGAATGCTTATAAAGCAAATCCAAGCAATACCATGTTAAAGGATGCTGTTAAAATTAGAATACAGGCATTGTTAAAGTATTTAATGGGTCAGGCAGAATATCAACTAATTTAATTGAACAACCATGATGGATAGGAAAGAATTTATAGGCAACACCATTAAAGCAGGGATGATTCCACTAGCAATAAATGGGTTCGGGCTTAAGGCATTTGCAGATTCACCACTCATTCAATTTTTAAACAAAGCTGGAAATGAAGACCGTGTGCTTGTATTGGTTCAATTAAATGGTGGTAATGACGGTTTAAATACCGTAATTCCATTAGACCAATACAGTAAATATTATGCAGCTAGAACTAATATAGCTATACCAGAAAACAAGGTACTTGCCTTGCAAGGGAGACCAGCTACAGGCCTGCATCCAAGCATGACTCATGTAAATAATTTATTTAGTGAAGGTAAAATTGGAATCATCCAAAATGTTGGATACCCCAATCAAGATTTTTCACATTTTAGATCTACCGATATTTGGTTAACTGCCAGCGATGCAGACAAGAATGAGGAAACAGGATGGGTTGGAAGATATTTAGATACAAAATTCCCGGGATTTCCGACAGGATATCCAAATGCCACCCACCCAGATCCACCTGCTATCCAAATCGGTGCCATGATTTCTCCTGCATTTCAAGGATCAGCGCTTAGTATGGGAATTAGCATAACAGATCCAAGTAATTTTTATCAATTTGTTAACGGAACCGTAGATCCAGCGCCTAACACGCCTATGGGTCATGAATTAACTTTTATAAGGTTAGTTGCCCAACAAACTCAACAATATGCTGGAAGTATAAAAAGTGCAGCAGATAAAATAACGAATAAATCTAGTAAATACCCCGCATCTGGAACTAATGCTTTAGCAGATCAACTAAAAATTGTGGCCAGATTAGTAGCAGGAGGTTTAAAAACGCGTGTTTACATGGTTAGTCTTGGAGGTTTTGATACACATGCCACACAGGTAGTTAATGGTAGTCCAGAAACTGGAACTCATGCAACCTTATTAAGTAGAATTTCTGGAGCAATAGATGCCTTTCAAGATGATTTAAAATTATTAGGCATCGAAAACAGGGTGCTTGGCATGACTTTTTCAGAGTTTGGAAGGAGAATTAAATCTAATGATAGTTTGGGAACAGACCACGGAGCAGCAGCACCTATGTTTCTTTTTGGCAAACAATTAAATGGTGGAGTGTATGGAAAAAATCCGATTATTCCAGAGAACCCAAGTGCTGGAGATAATATAGCGCTAGAGTTTGATTTCAGGTCTATTTATGCCACCATCTTAAAAGATTGGTTTGAGGTAAGTGATACAGATTTACAAACAGTATTAAAGTCTAATTTCCCAAAACTACCACTCATTCAAAGCAGCAATAATTTAATAGAGAAAGACGATCAACATGTAACTGAGTTGACTTGTTACCCAAATCCCGCCAACAATGTCATAACCATTCAATTTGAAGCCGAAAGCAAATTGGTAAAAGCTAGTATTTTCAATGCTGAAGGAAAAGAACTATTGCCTGTTTGTCATGAATTTTATCCACGTGGCACACATCAAATTAATTTAGATACCAGTTCATTGCCATCTGGAATTTATTTCCTTCAATTGAATGCTGGTAATAGATGGCTAAGCAAAAAAATTATTGTTAGTCATTAACAAAAACTTAGGTATATGTGAATGAAAATTGCTTGGCAATATTTGTCTTTAGAAGCTGAGCAACTTCATTAAAATCTACTTTTTTACCTAACTCTTTTTCTAAGCTTGTTACTGCCTTATCATCAATTCCGCATGGAATAATGTGGTTAAAATAAGATAAATCCGTATGAACATTAAATGCAAAACCATGCATGGTTACCCATCTGCTGCAACGCACGCCCATTGCACAAATTTTACGGGCACTTGGTTTATCTGGATCTATCCATACACCTGTATATCCTTCATACCTCCCTCCAAGAACACCATAGTGAGCCAAGGTTGAAATAATAGCTTCCTCCAAAAATCTAAGGTACTTGTGAATATCTGTAAAAAATTGTTCTAGATCAAAAATAGGATATCCTACTAATTGACCCGGCCCATGAAAGGTAATATCTCCACCCCTATTGATTGGGAAAAAGCTGGCTCCGTATTTTTCTAAACCGATCTCATCAAGCAATAAATTCTCTAATTTTCCACTTTTCCCAAGCGTGTATACAGGAGGGTGCTGACAAAAAATAAGTTGATTGAGCAGCTTATTATGAACCTTTTCTGGATTTATTCTCTGGTCAAACTTTTGATCAACAAGTTGTTTAAATATTGTTTCTTGTTTATCCCAAGCAGCCTGATAAGCTATTAATCCCCAATCCTCGAAATGAACCAGAGGACTATCCATTATTTATAAATATCTTTCAATTCAACAGGCTCCTCTTTTTTATCTTTTTTACGCATTTTCATATTCAGTAATTCTACAGTAACAGAAAATGCCATACCAAAATAAACATAACCTTTTAAGTTGTAATGCTCAGCCATATCATGACTCCACCCTTCCACCAACAACATAATACCAATTACTAGTAAAAAGGCTAAAGCCAATAATTTAATACTTGGATGCGCATTAATGAATTTTGAAATGGCCCCAGAGAAAAACAGCATAATAATCATGGATATCACCACAGCCATTACCATTACTGGCAAGTGCTGAGCCAAACCTACGGCCGTAATAATTGAATCAAATGAGAATACAATATCGATTAGGATAACCATAAATACTACATTCCAAAAAGTTGGAACAACCTTGTCACTTGAATTTTCTCCGGCATGTTCAAGCAATTCAAATATTTCAATGGTGCTTTTATAAATTAGAAACAAGCCACCAGCTAATAAAATAATATCTCGCCAACTAATACCATGCTCGAATAAATAGAAAATTGGATCTTTTAATTCTTTAACGATGTAACTAATAAAGGCCAATAAAATAATCCTGATAAATAGGGCAAAAAATAAACCCAATTTTCTGGCCTTACTCTGCTCTTCTTTGGGCAATCTGGAAGTAACCAAAGAAATAAAAATAACATTATCAATTCCCAAAACAATTTCCATGATTGTAAGGGTTATTAAAGACAACCATGTGGAGGCTTTAAGAAATAAGTCGAAAAAATCCATGTAATTATAATTGAACGCAAAAATACATTTTTTTTAATTCTAAAATCACTTCAATTGATTTTGAATAAAACCTAATATATCTTTCATATTATCAGCAGCAAACCAATTTATTTCGGGATCTTTCCTGAACCAAGTGAGTTGTTTTTTGGCATAATTGCGAGAATGTTGTTTAATTAACTCAATGGCCCTAGCAAGATCAATGCTACCATCTAAATACTCAAAAACCTCTGCATAGCCAACTGTTTGCAGGGCATTTACATTCCGGAACGGAATCAATGATTTAACCTCCTCAATTAAACCTGACTCAATCATTTCGTCTACCCTTTGGTTTATTCTATGGTATAATTCCTCTCTTTCCCTTTCAAGACCAATTTTTATTACCTTGTAAAAAGGCTTTGTTTTTTCCTTCATAATACCGCCTTGTTTAGCCAATTCTATGGCACGCATTAATCTTTGCGGATTTTGAGTATCTATGGTTAATATGGCCTCAGGTTTTATTGATTCAAGCTCATTTTTTAACCAAGGCAAACCATATAATTCATAATTAGAAATTAGACTTTTCCTTAAATCTAAATCAGCATTTGGGACCTCATCTAGTCCTTCACAAATTGCCTTTACATATAAACCTGATCCACCTGTAGCAAAAACTG
>CANHDN010000116.1 GCA_947459415.1 Bacteroidota bacterium | reverse complement strand
GCTTGCAATGGCGTGAGTTTGTCATTAAAGAAGATCCTACAAGCATAGCCCAGGCATGTAAAGATTTTGAAGTGATTGCTTTTAGCTGTTATATCTGGAACATTACCCAAACCTTAGCAGTGGCCAGAGAAATAAAAGCCCTAAATCCAACTGCAAAAATACTCCTGGGCGGACCCGAAGTGAGTTATGATTGGCAAGAGGTATTGCAGTTACCCGAGGTAGATTTTATTATAGTGGGCGAAGGCGAAATTCCATTTGCGCAATTCTTAAACCAATACCCTCAAATTGCCAAGATACCCAACCTGGCCTACAAAGAAAATAATCAGATACAATTCCATCCCGGCGCCGAGCAATTTGATATCTTAAAATTAGCCGATTTTAATCCTTATGTATACGAAGATGCATCTGAGATTTATAATAAAGTTGCCTATATAGAAACCTCTAGGGGTTGCCCCTATAAATGCGAATTTTGTTTGGCAAGCTTAGATAATAAGGTGCGCTATTTACCTACGCCAACGATTAAAGAAAATTTATTATACCTCATGCAACATGGCAGGGTAATTAAGTTTTTAGATAGAACCTTTAATGTTAAAAAAGACTTTACACTAGATATTTTTCAGTTTATTTTAGATCATCATCAGCCAGAGAATGTATTTCAGTTTGAGATAACCGCCGATATTGTACATCCAGATATCATTCAGTTTATTCAAGAGAAAGTGCCACCGGGTTTATTTAGGTTCGAGATTGGCATACAAACGGTGAATCAACAGGCAAACTTAGCGGTGAGCAGAAAGCAAAACTTTGAAAAAACCAGCGGGGTGATTAGGCAACTGCAAAACAAAATTGAAATGCACCTAGATTTAATTGTCGGCTTGCCCTTAGATTACTTAAGTGACATTGCACATAGTTTTAATCAGGTATTTGCCCTGCATCCGCCAGAATTACAACTGGGTTTTTTAAAGTTTTTAAAAGGAACACCCGTTCGCGAAAAGTATGAGCAGTATGGGTACACATTTGACCCCATGCCGCCTTATCAGATCATAGAAAGTAATTTTTTAAGCAAAGAAGAATTGCATGGCATTACGCTCATGGAAGAGGCTTTAGAATTGTATTGGAATAAAAAGCGCGCCATCAATACCTTATTATACCTCGAGAAAAAATACCCCATGTTTGAGTTGCTTTCAAAATTGGGTGCTTGGTTCAGCCAGAAAAGCGATTTTCATAAGCATACCTTAGACGAAAGTTTTGAAATATTAAGCGAGTTTTGTGCGCAAATAGAGCCCAACAATAGCCTGCTGCAAGAATTGCTTGCCATAGATTATTACCTGCATTTTAAAGTAAAACCTAAAACAAAGTTTTTGGAAGAAATAGACCGAAGCAAAAAAACTGCCTTAATGAACAGTGCCGGTTTAAATCACCATAAATATAGGTTTATGGCCTTTGATATCCAGTTTAACTGGGAGAAGTTTGCGGCTACCCAAGAAATTGTATTGGAGCCACAGCAGCTTGTTGTGCAGTATTCTGGAACACAAAAAGCACAAATTGCCTCGCTGATAGCATAAAATGTTGCATCTTTGCAGGCATGTCTAGCCATCACATTGTTAAAGACAACCAAGAACCTGCGCTCATTATTGCCAATGGCGAGGCTTGTTCTATGCATTTGTTAAATCAATTACTAGAATGGAGCCCCACGGTAATGGTATTGGATGGTGCCCTGCCTCGGGTGTTAGATTTGGGAATAAAAATAGACATTGTATTGGGCGATTTTGATAGAGAACATCATCCAGAGGAAGTATTGGCGCATCAATATCCGGTAGAGATTATACACACGCCAGATCAAGATAAAACAGATTTAGAAAAAGGGATAGAGTTATTGCTAAGTAGAAAGCACCGAGCCATCAACATTGTGTGGGCTACGGGTAAAAGGGCAGACCATACCCTCAATAATTTGAGTACTTTGGCCAAGTACAAAGACTTAGCCAATTTGGTAATGCTAGACGACTATTCTAAAATTTTCTGTTTACCCCCACAGTTCGATAAATGGTATACGGCTCAAACGCCTATTTCACTTATTCCCATGAGCAGGGTAGAAGGGGTAAGCACCAGCGGGCTAAAATATAATTTGAACCAAGATTTTTTAGAATTAGGCATTTGCACCAGCAGTAGCAATGAGGCATTGGCAGACGGAACCGTAAAAATTAGCTACCAGTCTGGCACGCTCTTGCTCATGGAATGCCACGATTAAATGTGAATACATATTAGACATACAATTACTTAATAAATTAAAAGGATATGACAAGCCAGATTCATGTAAAAAAACCAAGTCAGTCTCGCACCATTATGAATGAGATGGTATTACCCAACGATACCAATACCCTTCACAATTTAATGGGAGGTAGAATGTTACACTTTATGGATATTGCAGCGGCCATTGCGGCTCAAAAACATTCTGGTAAAACGGTGGTAACGGCTTCGGTAGATAGTGTAAGCTTTGGTAAATCGATTAAATTGGGTGATGTGGTAACCTTGCAAGCAGAAGTTTCTAGGTCTTTTAATACTTCTATGGAAGTGTATATTAAAGTGTGGGCAGAGAATATCCCCTCTGGAGAGAGCTTTTTGAGCAATGAAGCCTATTATACTTTTGTAGCCTTAGATAGAAATGGGAGTGCGGTAAAAGTGCCATCTTTAGAACCCGAAACAGAAGAAGAACAAAAACGCTTTGATGGGGCTTTGCGTCGCCGTCAATTGCGCCTTATCTTGGCCGGTAAAATGAAACCAGACGAAGCCACCGAGTTAAAAGCCTTATTTTCTTAAAGACCCTTACGCTTTTCTGAAAAATTCATCAATATTTTATTTGAATTTCGTTTGAAAAGAATAAATTTGCACCACTTTTTATACGTGAAAAACAATTAACTATGTCAAAATCAGGTGTTATAGCCCAGGTAATTGGTCCGGTTGTAGACGTTAGCTTTGCTGGCGGAGACAACAAGTTGCCAAAAATTTACGATGCTCTTTATATTGATAAAGCAGATGGATCTCGCATTATTCTTGAGTGTCAGAAACACTTAGGAGAAAACATGATTAGAACAGTAGCCATGGATAGTACCGACGGATTGGTACGTGGTATGACTGTTTTATCTACCGAAGCTCCTATCTCAATGCCTACTGGCGAAGATATTAGAGGTCGTTTATTTAATGTGGTAGGAGAAGCCATTGATGGTATGAAAACCGTTAATAGCGAAGGCCCAAGAGCTATTCACCGCGATGCTCCTAAGTTTGAAGATTTGTCTACTACTTCTGAGCCATTGTATACAGGTATTAAAGTAATTGACTTAATTGAGCCATACGTAAAAGGTGGTAAGATTGGTTTGTTTGGTGGTGCTGGAGTAGGTAAAACAGTATTAATCATGGAATTGGTAAATAATATTGCCAAAGCTTATGAAGGGATGTCTGTTTTTGCTGGAGTAGGTGAGCGTACCCGTGAAGGAAACGACTTATTGCGTGAATTTATTGAATCAGATGTAATTAAATATGGTGCTGAGTTTAAACACAGCATGGAAGAAGGTGGTTGGGATTTATCTAAAGTAGATTACAATGAATTAGCTAAATCGCAAGCAACCTTGGTTTTTGGTCAGATGAATGAGCCGCCAGGAGCACGTGCACGTGTGGCTTTATCTGGATTAACCATGGCAGAATATTTCCGTGATGGAGATGAGAAGTCTGGTGGTAGAGATATCCTTTTCTTCGTAGATAATATCTTCCGTTTTACCCAAGCAGGTTCAGAGGTATCGGCTTTATTAGGTCGTATGCCTTCGGCGGTAGGTTACCAGCCAACATTGGCTTCTGAAATGGGTGCCATGCAAGAGCGTATTACTTCAACCAAGCGTGGTTCTATTACTTCGGTTCAGGCCGTATACGTACCTGCGGATGACTTAACCGATCCGGCTCCGGCAACAACTTTTGCTCACTTAGATGCTACTACGGTATTAAATCGTAAAATCTCTGAGTTAGGTATTTATCCTGCGGTAGATCCATTAGATTCTACTTCACGCATCTTAACCGAAGCCATCGTTGGTGAAGCACATTATAATTGCGCACAAAGAGTAAAATCTATTTTACAACGTTATAAAGAATTGCAAGATATCATTGCCATCTTAGGTATGGATGAATTGAGCGAAGAAGATAAATTGGTAGTTTCTCGTGCGCGTCGTGTTCAACGTTTCTTATCTCAGCCTTTCCATGTGGCAGAACAATTTACCGGTTTAAAAGGTGTATTGGTGCCAATTGAAGATACCATTAAAGGTTTCAACATGATTATGGATGGTAAGGTAGATCAATATCCTGAAGCAGCATTTAACTTGGTGGGAACCATTGAAGATGCCATTGCCAAAGGTGAAAAAATGTTGGCAGAAAGCAAATAATTAATCAGCGATTCGAACTCAATTTAAATAACTATGCAATTAGACATTATCACCGCAGATAAAAGCCTATATACCGGAGAAATTGAGGCAGTAACCTTACCAGGAACTGCCGGTAAATTCCAAGTATTAAAAGGCCATGCCGCACTTATTTCTTCTTTAGAGAAAGGAAAAATTGTGGTAAAAGACAAAAGCGGTAAACAAGAGTTTGAAGTAAATGGCGGTGTGGTAGAGGTATTAAACAATAAAATTACCGTACTCGCGTAAGATTTTTCATTTTATCATAATTGCAGCCAAATGCTTAAGCGTTTGGCTGCTTTTTTTTATATAGAATCGAGAATCCAGAATCTAGAGTCAACCGCCAATTTACGGCTCTTAAAAAGGCAAAAAACCTTTTGTGTAAGCTTTGATTTTTTATTAAGCCCAAATTTTTACCTTTACCTCAATGAAAAAGAATACGCTGTATTGGATATGTCAGGTGGGAGGCTGGTTTGTTTTTGTATTGCTAGAACTAATTGGATATGGCAATTCCTATGGCTTTAACGGACTTTTATTATTAAATGTAGCCATTAATTTTTTCGCCGGCATAGCCCTTACCCATGGCTATCGCCTGTTTATTATTAAAACCAGTTGGATTAGCCTACCCATGAAAAACTTGGTTCCACGGGCTATGTTGGGCGTAGCTGCTATTTCTATCTTGCTTACCTTACTCAATATATTTTTAGATAGACTTACGGTTCCATTAATGAATTTACTGCCACTCGATGCCGTATTAATTTTTAACTATTTATTTAATTGGAGCAAATACATTTTATTGTGGGCCTTGGTATACCATTTGTTTCAATACTGGGAGCGCTCGCTAGAAGCAGAGAAAGTTAAATACCAATTGCAGGTGCTCATTAAAGAAAATCAATATCAAAACCTAAAAATGCAGCTCAATCCGCATTTTCTGTTTAACTCACTCAATAGCATTCGCACCTTGGTAGACATGGATCCAGATTTGGCCAAAGAAGCCATTGGTAAATTGAGTAGTTTGCTGCGCAGTTCTTTGCACATGAGTAAAGAAAAAACCGTAAGCTTACAACAAGAATTAGAAACCGTAAGAGATTATTTGGCCATAGAAAAAATTCGCTTTGATGATCGCTTGAAAGTTTCATTTGAAATCGCACCAAATACCCTGGCACTTCAAATTCCGCCTATGATGCTACAAACCCTCATAGAAAATGCGGTGAAGCATGGTATTTCAAGATCCAAACAAGGCGGCCTGATCCAATTAAAAACAGCCATGCAAGCAGATTTTTTGCAGATAGAAATTACCAATACGGGTAGGTTCAGCCCGAACCTACCTAGCGAAGGATTGGGAGTAGAAAATACCAAACAGCGATTGGCCATTTTGTATGAAGATGCGGCTCATTTTTCTATTCAAAATTTAGCAGATGATCAAGTAATTACCCAATTAAATTTACCCATATGATTAGCGCCCTTATTGTAGACGACGAAAGATTAGCCCGCGAAGGAATTAAAAGTTTATTGCGTGATTTTCCAGAAATTCAACTGCTGGCAGAGGCAGAAAATGTAGACGAAGCCATAGAATTAATAGATAAGTTAAAGCCACAGCTCGTTTTTTTAGACATTCAAATGCCCGAAAAAAGCGGATTTGATTTATTGGAGGAATTGATAGAAACGCCGGCCATTATTTTTACCACAGCCTACGATGAATATGCTTTAAAAGCCTTTGAGGTGAATGCCTTAGATTATTTGTTAAAGCCCATAGAAAAAGACCGATTAAGTGAATCCATTGCCAAGGTAAAAAAGCAAATTGAAGATTTAAAGACCGATAAATTACGTTCAAAACTGCTGCCGCACGAAAAAGTATTTCTGCGCGATGGTGATAAATGTTGGTATATACCCCTGAGTGAAATTAGTTTAATAGAATCTGCCGGAAATTATGCTAAAATTCATTTTGATAGGTTTCAACCTTTAATTCATAGAACCCTCAATGCCTTGGAAGAACGCCTGAGTAATGAACTATTTTTTAGGGCCAATAGGCAGCAAATTATTAACCTAAATTACCTAGATAGAATAGAGCCTTTCTTTAACTCAGGCTTTTTATTTTATATGAAAGATGGAAGCAAAATTGAGGTGAGTAGGAGGCAGGCAGTAAAGTTTAAAGAGCTCAGAAGCCTTTAGCGATTCTCTGGGAATAATCTTTCCTGCAAGGCAGGTAGTAATTTTTTACTCATTTCACTGCGCATGTTTTGATAGGCATCCATTCCGGCTTTTTCTGGGCTCACCTGAAAACCGGTGATGCCTGAAATGGCTTCGTGCATGAGTTCTATGCTTGTTTTAGTATCTGTTAAAATCAAGTTCATTTCTATGCTGGCTCGTAACATGTTACCCCACATAATGCCTTGGTCTTTGGTGTCTGAATCGATGTGTAAGGTATAATCGCTTTCTTCTTTTTTAGATACAAAAGCGCAGCCTAGGTCTGCTAAATATTTTTTTACAGTGGGTTCTAATATGCCAAATTGAAGGCTTTTGGCCATGTTTTTTTCTGTACTTTCTAAGAAGATTTTGATGGGTTCAATCTGCAACTGCAAGGTGGCTTGGGGTCCTTCTAAATTGAGCAGTAAGCGCCGCATAGAGGGCAATAAACTATCGCCGGCAATGAGTTTTGAAAGATCTATTTTGGCTTGTATGCTCCTAATGCCCGTGGCTCCTTGAATATTATTGACAATAAATTGCGCTTCGCCATTTAATTGGGTTTCGGCACTATTATTTCCACTAAACTTTAATCCGCTGCCCATTAATTGCAAGGGTAAAAACTGAATCTTATTTCCTAATTTGTCATTTTCTCTTAACTCTGCGCTCACTGTTACGGGCTGAACCAATGATTTTCCGGCACTTACTTTAAATACCGTTTCGCTGGTTTTAAGCTGAACCAAATACAATTGTTGTTGAATTTGTGCAATCAGCTCATTCATTAAATAGACCGTTCTTCCTTTATACTCGGCTTCTATCGATTCATTTAAATAATTTTGTAAGGCAATGGCCGCTTTACATTTTAATTTTAAGGAAGCAGTAAAATCACTTTGCAAAGATAATTGATCGGCTCGGTTCATGAG
>CANHDN010000115.1 GCA_947459415.1 Bacteroidota bacterium | reverse complement strand
TTCCAGCCCTGATAGTCGCTATATACACACATTCTTGGGTACCACTGAGAAATAGTAAAGGTGCAATTACTGTCTGAACCAAAACGCTCATAACCGCCTCTGCCACCAATTTTCATTCGCTCTGGAATTTTATAATTCCATTTGATACGAAAAGCTATTTTTTGTTTAGGCTTTAAGGGAGTTAGCAAGTCTATGCGCATCATGGTATAATTAATGGTATAGGCTAGCGGTTTGCCTAAAGTATCTGTTACCGATAAAATATTTACACCATATCCCTTTAATTGTTTTTCTGGATTTAGACCTTCAAGTTGCCCGGTTGTAAGTGGTTTACTCAGTTTATTTCCATCAAAGAAATTCGACTCGGCATTGGGTTGGTGCTGGTTTTCATCTAGCTGCAACCACAAATAAGTAAGTACATCTGGAGAATTATTGTGGTAAGTGATTACCTCATCACCATGTAAACGCAAATCGTTTTCATCTAAAAAAGCATTAATTTTATAATCTGCTTGTTGTTGCCAATAGCCGGCTCCTGGCGCACCAGAGGCTGTTCTGTAAGTATTGGCATCGGGCAAAATGGTGCTCAATTGTTCAAATTTGTTTCCATGATTTGATTGGGGATTATTGCGTAAATTCTGCGCTGAAACCAAGTTTAGGTTCAACCCGAATAGCATCATCGATAGTAAATATTTTTGCATAGTATAATTTAAATGATTGCCGAAAATCGCTCTGCCATTAGCCACAAACTTAGGATAGCTCCTAGAAAAGATAGTATCTGTTTTTGCAGAACTTCTTTTTTTGGCGCCATTAATTTTAAGCTTGTAGTAAGGATAAGCAAGGCAATAATAATAAAAATTTGTCCAAGTTCTAGTCCGAGGTTAAATGCCAATAAAGGCATGGCTATGCTGTTTGTTTCGCCCAGCAAGGAGCGAAGTAAAAAAGAAAATCCCAAACCATGAATAAATCCAAAGCATAAGGTAAGAGCATAATTGGTTTGTAGCGAAAGCGGATTTTGTTTGTAAGCAGCAATAATATTTTGAATAGCCGTAATAAAAATACTAAGCGGTATTAAAAATTCTATGAGGGCAACATGGGGTTTAAACCAGCCTAAAACTGCCATAGCTAGCGAAAGACTGTGACCCAGCGTAAAACAACTAACTAGCCACAATAAGGGTATTTTGTGTTGCCAAGAAAAGGGAATACACAGCACCCATAAAAACAGGATATGATCATACCCATTTATATCCGCTATATGTGCTAAACCGGTTTCAAACCAAACCCAAAATTCTTGCATGCTTTTTATATATTTGAAACGTGCAAACTAAAAAAAAATATCTAAATCTGATACTGTTCTGCTTGCCGCTTATCATTAGTTTTGGGTTTTCTACCAAGAAACATCCTTTTTATTTGAGCGTAACAGAGTTAACCATTAACTCGCAATCAAAAGAGGTGGCACTTAGTTGTAAAATTTTTACCGACGATTTGCAATTGGGCTTGCATCAAATGCATAATAAATCCGTAAACCTAGAAAAGCATAGTCGCCTCAACGATTCTTTATTGGCCATTTTTGCACGAACAAATCTGCAAGTTTTTGTTGGCAATAAACCAGTTTTATTTACCTATTTGGGCTATGAAATTATAGAAGAAGCGGTTTGGTTTTATTTAGAAGGAGCTTTACCCAAAGGCACTATATCTGAGGTGCGGGTGCAGAATAATTTTTTATGTAACGCGATAACTAGCCAAAGCAACTTGGTTCATTGCACGTTTAATAAAATGCGTCAAAGTCATAAACTAAATTGCCCAGAGAAGGAGTATGTTTTTAGGTTTTAAAACCTTTAGCAACTTCTGTTACACAGTACTTTTTTAAAGAGGGTCATCTTTGCACTACAAAAAGATTAGTACTATGCAAAATTTAACACAAGAATTTGCCAAGGGTAAATTAAAAATTGTAGATGTTAGAACGCCTCAAGAGTTTATGGGCGGACATGTAGCTGGAAGTATCAATATTCCTTTAAACGAATTTCCAAATAGGTTAGATGAGTTTAAATCTATGGAGAATATTTTGTTATGTTGCGCCTCGGGTGGCAGAAGTATGCAAGCAACGGCTTATCTTCGCAACAACGGAATTAATTGCAACAACGGTGGTTCTTGGTTGCAAGTTAATTATGAATTAACAGCGTAATATGAATGTATTTTCAATAGCAAACTTAAAAAGTTATTGGACCATCATCAAAGTGGTTAAGACTGCTCTTGCGATTGCGGTTTTGGTTCAGGCATATATCGCTCATGAATTCATGTTGGGCGTTTTTGGTATGTTTTTCTTGGGTCAAACTATATTTAATATAGGCTGTGGATCTCCGGCGGGTTGCGGCCTTCCTGCATCAAATAAGGTGGAAAAATCAATAGAAGACATTACCTTTACCGAGGTAAATTCAAATAAATAATAATATGAATAAATTAAATCAAAAATTAGGTGCGCTGCTTTTTCTTGCAGTAATATTAGTAAGTGCTTGTTCGCAACAAAGCAGTAAGGGAGGAAAGGTATCTCCAGATGAGTTTGAAAAATTAATTGCTAATACAGAAGGGGCTCAAATAATTGATGTGCGCACAGCAGAAGAATTTTCTTCTGGGCATGTAGCAAATGCCGTTAATATGGATGTGAATAGTTCTGATTTTGAACAAAAAATTGCCACATTAAAGAAAGATAAAGCGGTGTTTGTTTACTGTTTATCTGGCGGAAGAAGCTCAGGCGCAGTATCTACCTTAGAAAAAAATGGTTTTTCTACCATCTATGAGATGCCTGGAATAATGGCCTGGAATAATGCTAAAAAACCATTGGTTACAGACAATACTCCAGCTGGTGAATCTGCACCTAAGGTAAAAGGCTTGACAGAAGCAGAATATTTGAAAACAATAGATACTTATGGAGATAAATATGTGCTCATAGATTTTAATGCCGTTTGGTGTGGACCATGCAAAAAATTAAGTCCTATCTTAGATAAAATTTCTAATGATAAGAAAGATAAATTAGTATTACTAAAGATAGATGCAGATGAGAATCCTGAACTTCTTCAATCTAAAGGAATTGAAGGGATACCATACTTAGAGCTTTATAAAGATGGAAAATTAGTATGGAGCAATAAAGGCTTCATCACGGAAGCAGATTTGTTGGCTCAAACTAAGTTGTAGCCTATAGAGCCCAGAATCTAGAATCTAGAATCCAGAGTCCAGAGTTCAGATACGAGAAGCGAGATGCGAGAAAAAAACAGGCCCCAAGAGCAAAGCTCTTAGGGCCTGTTTTAGTATAAGTCTGGATTCTAAACTCTGGATTCTGGACTCTTTACGCTCGCCTCTCGTTTCTCACTCAGAAATGGTATGAAACTCAATTTCTGGGAAATCATTTTTAGATAAAGTAATATTCCATTCGCTTTCTGCTAGGAAAACTGGGTTTCCTTCTTTATCGTGAACAATGGCGTATGCCTTTCTGTGCATAAACGTGTCGAGTACTTTTTTATCGCTGCAGCTTATCCAAAAAGCCTTCC
The DNA here is from genome assembly GCA_947459415.1 of Bacteroidota bacterium. Taxonomy (GTDB): domain Bacteria; phylum Bacteroidota; class Bacteroidia; order UKL13-3; family UKL13-3; genus B1. The sequence continues at coordinate 4,126 of CANHDN010000115.1, read as the reverse complement.
AAAATTTAAGCGGAATAAAGGCACATTTGGCGCCATATTCGTGTTCAAGCCTAAATTGAATTACCTCAAATTGAAGCTCACCCACAGTTCCAATTATTTTTCTATTCCCCGGATTCTGAATAAATAACTGCGCCACGCCTTCTTCGCTTAACTGAGAAATGCCCTTTTCTAGCTGTTTGGTTTTCATAGGGTCTCGGTTTTCTAGCTCCTTGAATATTTCTGGTGAAAAACTTGGTATGCCTTTAAAATGAAGATTCTCACCTTCGGTTAAGGTATCTCCAATCTTAAAATTACCGCTATCGTATAGGCCAATTACATCACCAGGATAAGCTTCACTGGTTAGAATTTTCTCGTTGGCCATAAACGTGGCAGGATTAGCAAACTTTAATTTCTTATTGGTTCTGGTATGATAATAAAAAGTATTACGTTCAAACTTACCGGAGCAAATTCTCATAAAGGCAATGCGATCTCTATGATTAGGATCTAAGTTTGCATGTATTTTAAAAATAAATCCGCTCAATTTAGGTTCATCTGCTGCCACCATGCGCTCTAGTGCTTCGCGGCTGCGCGGACTAGGAGCAATTTCCAAGAAAGTTTCAAGTAATTCTTGTATACCAAAATTATTAATGGCCGATCCAAAAAATACAGGGGCTAACAAGCCGCTTTGGTAAAGTTCAACATCAAAAGGCTCGAATACACCATTGATTAATTCAACATCTTCACGGAGTTTTTTGGTGTCTTTTTCACCTATGTATCCAGCTATTTCGTCGCCATTAACATCGGCAATGTTAATTACCTCATCTGCCAACTGCGTTTTGTTCGATTCAAATAAGTTTAGACTTCCACGGTACAAATTATACACCCCTTTAAAAGTAGCACCTTGATTTATGGGCCAAGTGAGTGGCCTAGTTTGTATGTGAAGGGTTTGGTCTATCTCTTCTATTAAATCAAATGGATCTTTACCTTCTCGATCCATTTTATTGATAAAGATAATAACAGGCGTATTGCGCATCCTGCAGACTTCAACCAGTCTTTTGGTTTGTTCTTCTACCCCTTTTACAGAATCTATCACCAAAATTACGCTATCAACCGCTGTAAGCGTTCTATAGGTATCTTCAGCAAAGTCTTTGTGCCCGGGAGTATCTAATATGTTGACGCGCTTATCTTGATATTCAAACGCCATCACGGAAGTGGCTACAGAAATTCCTCTTTGTTTTTCGATTTCCATGAAATCTGAAGTAGAGGTTTTTTTTATTTTATTACTTTTAACGGCTCCTGCAACCTGTATAGCTCCCCCAAATAGCAAGAATTTTTCTGTTAAGGTTGTTTTACCTGCATCGGGATGGGAGATAATGGCAAAAGTTTTTCGTTTATCTATTTCTTTTTTGAGACTCATGATAATTATTCAATTACGAATTGATAGTAATTACTACAATCAACTGGGCCGCAAAAGTATTGCTTTTCAATCTTTTTTTTACATTTGTAGCCAACACTTGGCAATGAATCGCACAATTATTAGTTTATTTCTCCTTATTTTTTTGTTGGTTCAAGCCAAGGCCCAAGAGTCTACCCATATAAGCGAATCTATTCCTAATCCTACTAATCCAGACACTGAAGAAGATATTGATAGTGTAGAAAAAGATATGAGCGATGTATGGAACCTATTCAAATCTAATCCAATAAAAAGAGTAAATAGGGATTCCATTTTACAGCATAAAAAAGTTCACTTTGCCATAATCCCTGGTATTGGTTACTCTTTACAAACTGGCTTTTCTACATTTATAACCGGAAATGGCGTTTTTAAAACCGCAAAAGGGACATCCACTAATCAATCTAGTTTTTATGCCTTTTTATCATACACCCAATACAAACAACTTATTCTGCCATTAGTATTTAGTATTTGGACGCCCAGAAATAAGTATCATATAACTTCTGATAATCGTTTTCTTAAATACCCGTCGCTTACTTATGGCACCGGTGAAGCATCTTTAGACGCTCAGCCTTCTGCGCTCAATTTTTTATATTTTAAAATGCATGAAACCATCATGCGAAAGGTATGGTCAAATGTATATGTGGGAATTGGCTATTATTTTGACAGGTTCTGGAAAATAAGAGAGGTAACTAATACTAGACACAGGGGAACGCCAGCTTTTATAGGATTAAACTTAGATCAAGAAGCTTTGGCATCTGGTCTTGTTGCTAAAATTACTTATGATAGTAGACCAAGATTAATTAACCCAATAAAGGGATTGTATGCTTCCCTATTATTGCGCGATAATACGCCGCTATTGGGAGGGGATAGTAGATGGAGAACCGGACTCATAGAAATTCGAAAGTTTTTTACCTTGCCAGGAAAGGCCAAAAATGTATTGGCATTATGGAGCCATAATTGGTTTACCTTAAATGGCAATCCCCATTATTTAATGCTACCTAGCACGGGTTGGGATGATTATTTTAACACGGGTAGGGGATATATTCAAAGTAGGTTTAGAGGCAGTGATATGTTTTACTTAGAAGCTGAGTTAAGATATAAAATATTACCTAGCGGTTTGCTTGGAGGGGTGCTCTTTGCGAATTTGCAGTACTTTACAGGTAATCCCAAGCGTTCAGACCATATTTTAGTACCTGCAGGAGGATTAGGTTTACGTATAAAAATGAATAAAAAATCGGCCACCAATTTAGCTATTGATTATGGTTTTGGAATAAATGGTTCACATGGTTTTTTTATTAACTTAGGAGAATCTTTCTAATTTCTCAATCTAATTGGCCTTGAAATTTAATATAAACCAAATAAACCTGCCAATAACCGCCATTGTTGCAGAGGTAAAAACGCAGTTAATAAAACAAAATACACTCTTGGTGCAGGCTCCTCCTGGTGCTGGTAAAAGCACTATTTTGCCTTTGGCATTATTAGATGAACCTTGGCTTAATGGTAAGAAAATTATTGTTCTAGAGCCCAGACGTTTGGCCACGCGCAGCATTGCCTATCGTTTGGCAGAACTATTGGGCGAAGACGTTGGGCAAACGGTTGGCTATCGCATTCGCTTTGAAAATAGGGTTGGTTCAAGCAGTAAAATAATTGTAGTTACAGAAGGTATCCTAACGCGTATGCTGCAATCCGATAATGCGCTGGAGGACATTGGTTTGGTTATTTTTGATGAGTTTCATGAGCGTAGCATTCATGCAGATTTATCTTTGGCTCTATGCAGAGAATCGCAGCAAATTTTGCGACCAGATTTGCGCATATTAATTATGAGTGCAACTTTAAATGCAGATGCCATTAATGAGCAATTACAAGCACCTGTTTTAACCAGTGAGGGCAAGCAATATCCGGTAGATATTTTTTATGCAGGTGAGCAAGATGAAAAGTTATTGCCAGAAATGACTGCGCGTTTGGTATTAGATGCTGCTAAAAAACATGAGGGTGATATCTTAGTTTTTTTGCCGGGTGAAGGAGATATCAGAAAAACAGCAGAATTGCTGCAATCAGATGCGCGTGAGTTTGCCATTCATCCGCTTTATGGCATGTTGCCGCAGGTGCAACAATATGCTGCTATTATGCCCAATAAATCGGGTAAAAGAAAGGTGGTTTTGGCTACCTCTATTGCCGAAACGAGTTTAACCATTGAAGGGGTTAAAATTGTGATCGATTCGGGCTTTAGTAAAATGCAACGCTTTGACCCTAAAAGCGGTTTGAGCCGATTAGAAACCATACAAATTGCCAAAGATTCTGCAGATCAACGCGCGGGTAGGGCAGGAAGATTAAGCGCTGGCGTTTGTTATAGAATGTGGACACCCGCTACGCAAGGACGATTAAAAGCGCATCGGGTTCCAGAAATTTTGGAAGCAGATTTGGCTTCTTTGATTTTGGATTTATGTGTTTGGGGTATTCAAGATGTTAATCAATTGTATTGGATTAGCAAGCCGCCTGCTGCACACGTGGCTCAAGCGCTTGATGTATTGGAGCAAATTGGCGCCTTAGAAAACAATAAGCTTACAACGCATGGTAAACAAATTCATCAGCTTGCTTGTCATCCGCGCATTGCTCACATGTTGCTGCTAGCATCAGGTGTACATGCTAAACAACTAGCTTGTGATGTGGCTGCTGTATTAGAAGAAAGAGATC
>CANHDN010000114.1 GCA_947459415.1 Bacteroidota bacterium | reverse complement strand
TGGTGGAATTACTGGAGAGACATTAGTTGGAGTAGGAACAACAAAGGCCTATCAAGTTACTGCACAAACTGGTGCAAGCTATGCATGGAATATCATTAATGGAACTTTATTATCTGGTAATGGAACCAATATAGTTCAGGTGCAATGGGCATCATTAGCTGGGATTGGAAAGGTTATCATAACCATGAATAAGAATGCTTGCATAGGTAGTGATACGATAGATATTATTATTTCAAATTCAGTTCCATTATCCATGAGTACCACTAAAGAAAATATAACCTGTTCGAGTTTGGGCAAAATTACTGTTAATGCTGCAGGTGGAAGTACTCCCTACCAATACGCATTAAATGCTGGTCCATTCCAAACAAGCAATGTATTTAGCGGATTATCTGCCGGAACTTATCTAGTTCAGGTTAAAGATCATGCAGGCGCACTGTTAGAAAAATATGATACCTTATTAAACATTTCTCAACCTGTAATTGCAGGAGTAATTAATGGACCTATTTCTGTGCCTACTTTGGCCTTGTCTACATACATTGCAGGTCAACAAAATGGAGTAAACTATTTTTGGACTGTATCGGGTGGGGTTTTAGCAAGTGGACAAGGTACTAATATCCTTCAGGTAAGTTGGAGTGCCACTCCAACTCAAGGAAAGCTTACGCTAAAGGTTAGCAATGCCAGCGGTTGTTCAGATTCTAGCATTTTAAATGTAAGTGTAGGATCCAACAGTATTGCCAACCTGAATCAAAATGATTTTAGACTGTTTCCAAACCCTGCCGCAGAACAAATTACTATTGAAAGCAATAACAGTTTTAATGGAGCACAAGTGCAATTGGTAGATATGTTGGGAAGAATAGTATTGGAAGCTAATGTGAATACCACTGATACTAAATTTCAATTGCCATTATCTAACATTAAACCGGGTTCTTACATGGTATTAATTAATAAGAATCAAGAAACAGCTCGAATAAAGTTGATCATTGAATAAATTAAAAATGCTGTACATAAAAAAAGGAAATCAGTAACATCTGATTTCCTTTTTTTATGTTAAAATTCTTCATTCCTCAAATACTTCGTTTTCAGTAGCGGGCAAACTTTATAGCGTTCATCATGCGTATCTTGGTAAAGTGCCTCAAGCGTTTCATATACGTGTTTAACACCAATTTGATTAGCCCACTCAAAGGGTCCAAACGGGTAATTGGTACCCAATTTCATGCTGGTATCAATGTCTTCTTTACTTGCAGTTCCTTCTTGTAGGGTATAACACGCCTCGTTAATTATCATAAAAATTATACGCGTTGTGAGCATCCCCACTCGGTCTTGAACCAATTTGTAAGACCATTTGAAAGATTCCATCCAAGAAATAAGCGTGGCCTCACTTTCTGGTTGGTGCATAGAAACTTCGAGTAAGTTTCTATTTAAAAAAGTTGGCAAAGCATTTATTCCAATTAAATGGCAAGTAATCTTACCATTGTATTCATAAACGGCCTGATCCAAGGCCTTTTTTACAGCACAAACAAATACTGGAATATTTTTTAATCCTGCATAATATTTGAGTTGTTGCTTTTTTTCATCAAATTTGAGGTCGAATATTGCATCATATTGATGTATATTGGCGCTCAATAAATCACTGTCGTCTATACAAGTAAGTTCACATGCAACACCGAGCAGTTTTTCTTTTAATTCTTTTATTCGGTTCATTGAACCTATGGCCAAAATTTTCATATTCGCAACATTTTAACAACAACAAAGATAAGAAGCCCAAACACATGGAAAAGAAAATTATTACAAGTAAAAATGCACCAGAACCAATTGGTCCATACAGTCATGCCGTTTTAATAAATGGAGTATTGTATACCAGCGGACAAGTTGCCAAAGATGCGGCCACTGGTCTAATGGTTCAAACAGATATAAAAGCAGAAACCAATAAGGTGATGGAAAATTTACAAGCCATTTTAAAAGACGCAGGAATGGATTTTTCGCATGTTGTAAAAACCACTATTTATTGTGTTGATTTAGCAAATTTTGCTGCGATTAATGAAGTGTATGGCAGTTTTTTTAGTGGAAATTTCCCTGCCCGCGAAACGGTTCAGGTGGTAAAACTTCCCTTAAACGCCAATGTAGAAATTAGTGTAGTGGCCGTAAAATAGATGAATTCATTTATTGCCAAAGCCGTTTCTGTAATCTGGCATCCAGTTTTTGTAAATTTATTGTGTTTGTATGCCTTGTTTGCATTATATCCGCCGCTTAGCTTCGGATTGCCTGTAAAATTGCAGTGGTTTTACATAGGGTTTATATTTTTTGCTACCAGTATTGTACCGCTCTTCTTGGTATTAATCATGAAAGCAATGGGAAGCATCTCTGCTATTACCATGGAGCGGCAAGAAGACAGAAAATATCCCTATCTATTTACCTTGTTTTTATACATTTTTGTTTATTACAATTTATTTCAATCACCCATTACGCCATCGTTTTTATTAAAATATGTATTTGCTTGTATGGCCATTGTGGGTTTAGTTTTCATCATTAATACATTTAATAAAATTAGCATCCACTTGGCAACTATGGGTGCATTATGTGGCTTGTTGGCAGCGCTTGCCTACAAAGATTTTGCAGATTTAAGGATTTTACTTGTCTTAGCTATTTTATTTAGTGGAATTGTGGCTTCTGCTCGTTTAAGTCTAAAAGCGCATGTTCCTCATCAATTGTATGCAGGGTTTTTGCTTGGTTTTATTTTAATGTTTTTCATACTAATTCTAAATTTTACATTCGCATAAATATATAACTATGAGTTACGAAACAATTTTGTTTGAAGTGAAAGAAGGTATTGCTAGCCTTACCTTAAATCGTCCTGATGTTTTTAATGCTTTTAACGAACAATTAAGTTCAGATGTGAATGATGCACTTAAAAAGGTATCTAAAGATAAGTCTATCAGAGTACTTGTAATAAGCGGAGCAGGCAAAGCTTTCTGCAGTGGCCAAGATTTAAAGGCTATTGCAGGAAGTAAAAATAGATCATTAAGCGAAAGTTTATACAAAAGGTATAATCCTATGATAAAGGCCATACGTAATTTGCCCATACCAGTTATTTGCAAGTTAAATGGTGTTGCGGCTGGTGCGGGTTGTTCATTAGCACTTTCCTGTGATATGATCATTGCTTCAGAAAATGCGAGTCTCATTGAAGTATTCGTGAATGTGGGTTTAGTCTTAGATTCTGGATCTTCTTATTTTTTACCTCGATTATTAGGTTCAGCCAGGGCTTTTGAATTAGCTGCCTTAGGATCTAAAGTTACAGCACAACAAGCTGCAGAGTGGGGAATGATTAATAGGGTTGTAAAAGCAGAAGAGCTAGAAGATGAGGTTGGTAGATTGGCTAGTCATTTTGCAACTGCACCAACTAAGGCTATTGGTTTAATGAAAAAAATGCTTCAAAAATCACACACAAGTGATTTAGATACCATGCTAGAATATGAGGCATATTGCCAAGAAATTGCAGGTAGAAGTGATGATTATAAAGAAGGTGTGGCCGCCTTTAATGAAAAGAGGAAGCCTGCTTTTAAAGGCCAATAAAGCTTTTATTTATAGGCTTCAACTAAAATTCTGTCTCCAGCTAAACCAAAGACCTTAGTTAAAAAATAGTTTACGAATTGTAAGCTGTATTTCACACTATTTTCTAAAAAATTACCACGCAACGGAATGCTGTTTGGGTGCTTTATTTCTTCTTTGATAATAATTTTAGTAAATCCGCATTGCTTTAACATATTGCGCGCTGTTTTTGCACTAAATTCTGTCAGGTGATATGGTGGAATGTGCATGGTTTTCTGCGAGCCAATGAGTCTGTAAATTATAAATGCTAGCTTACTAGAAATTAAGTTGAGCGTACCTGGTAGATGAATAATTGCTTTGCCACCCGGTTTCAAAATATGAAAAGTTAACTTAGCAGCCTCCGTTGGATTTGTAAAATGCTCTAGCACATCACCCATGAGTATCACATCAAAATGATTTTCAGGTAATTCATTATTGAGTAAGTTAAAATCAAAAGGTTTATTGATAATTTCTATTCCAAAGTTTTTTCTGCCAAATTCTGCTGCAAAGCTAGAAAGTTCTATGCCTTTTACTTCAAATCCATTCTGTTTTAATGCATGTAAAAAATTACCAGTAGCACATCCAACATCTAAGATATTTCCACTGGCGCAATGTTTTTTTATTTCTGCAACACCATCTGCGTAATTGCCCGAAGACAATAAATCTACATAAGCTACATCCATGTGATGCGTTTTCTTGTCTGCTCCTACAAAATAATCATCGGCATACATTTCTGTGATTTCCGCTGCACTTGGTCTGGGCCAAATAGAGATTAATTCACATGATTTACATTGGATAGCCCATAAAAATCTATCTTTAAACTGATACCTAAACGGAATTCTTTGTCCAACAGTGCCGTTACACAAATTGCATTCAAATGCTTCTTTCATTTTTTGGCGTTATAGCTGCAAAACTATTTTTTTTTGCCAAGATTCAATAAGAAATGAATAATCTGTTTTATTGTGTTGGTAATGAACTGAATATAAAATAATGCGAGACTTTTAAGTGCCTTCCTAATACAAAAAAAATATTAATTTTTTTTAGTTCTTGAATATTTAAAGAAAATTTTAATATATTGTGTAAAATTTCAACCATATGGCAATCGCAATTCCTAACTTTTGTATCGCATTAAACAATGCTAAAGAATGCAAACCTGCAATGGATTTAGCAACTAGTTTACAGCTTTATTTTCGCTCCAAGGTAACTGCTCTTACCTTAGGAGGGCAAGTAAGTTTGCCACCCACCATGTCTGGCTTAGCTGTAGAATCCCACAAAAACTTATCAAAAAGTTTTGCCAATACAGAAAGTGATTTGATGATTTTGCCCATTGCAACAGATCATGCAGCTGCTGGCGTAGTAAGTGCAGCAGATGCAAATAAGATAATAGATCAATTAGGGCGTATGGTGCTCACTGTTCCATGCAATGGCACTCAGTTTAACTACAGTAAAATTGTGGTTCCAATAGATTCCTCTTTTGAAACCCGTCAAAAAGTGCCTTATGCAATTGCCATGGCAAAGGCTTTGGGATCGGTATTGGTTATTTTAGGAGTTTCAAATGATAAAAGTGCAGATAGTGAGGTATTAATTAATAATTACATTAGACAGGTAAGTTCTAATATTCAAGAAAATGGAGTTCGCTGTGTATCTGAGTTAAGAATTGGGGGCAATCCCACCCAGCAGGTTTTAAACTTTGCGAAAGAAATTGAGGCTGGTATGGTTGTTATTATGACAGAGCAAGAAGCCAATTTAGTTTCATTCTTTTCTGGGAAATATTCTCAACAAATGGTTAAAGGTAGCCCCATTCCGGTTTTATCAATCCATCCAAAAGATTTAATTGTAAGTGATGCACGCTTGTAAATGAGCACAATGAAAGTATTTTTATTTCGTTTGCTTTCTAAAATTAAATGATATGCGTATTTTCACCCCCTCAAGCAACTTTTAAAACCTTGTAGTGAAAATCTTGTTACATATTTTGAAACTTGCTACTACCTGTTATGCAAAAAATAAAGATTCATGCTGGTCCGCATTTAGACCAAATTAAATATCCTGCAGATCTGCGAAAATTCGCTGAGTCTGATTTGGTAAAAATTTCTCAAGAATTGCGTCAATATATTATTGATACGGTTTCTGTTTATGGAGGTCATTTTGGTGCCAGCTTAGGTGTGGTTGAGCTTACAGTAGCACTGCATTATGCATTTAACACCCCATTAGATCAGCTAATTTTTGATGTTGGTCACCAGGCCTATGGGCATAAAATTTTAACAGGCAGGAGAGAGCAGTTTCATACCAATAGACTGTATAAAGGGATCTCTGGCTTTCCAAAACGTTCCGAAAGTGAATATGATGCTTTTGGTGTAGGACATTCATCCACTTCTATTTCTGCTGCGTTGGGTATGGCTGTAGCCAGCAAACTTAAAGGAGAACATGATAAGCAGCATATTGCTGTTATTGGAGATGGCGCATTAACTGGTGGTATGGCTTTTGAAGGCTTAAATCATGCAGGTGTGGCCAATGCAAATATCATTGTTGTCTTAAACGATAATTGTATGAGCATTGACCCAAATGTGGGTGCTTTAAAGGAATATTTAACAGATATTACTACTTCACCAACCTATAATAAATTTAAGGATGATGTATGGAAGGCCTTAGATAAAATGAGTAAATTGGGTCAATTGTCTCAAGATATTCTATCTAAAGTTCATGACACCTTAAAAGGTGGTTTATTAACCCATAGTAATTTATTTGAAGCATTAGGATTCAGATACTTTGGCCCGGTTGATGGCCACGATGTAAACCATATGGTTAAAATCTTTAATGATTTAAAAAAGATTCCTGGACCAAAATTATTGCATTGCGTAACTGTTAAGGGTAAAGGATTTGCTCCTGCAGAAAAAGATCAAACTAAGTGGCATGCACCCGGATTATTTGACAAAACCAGTGGCGAAATTATTAAATCAGCTAATAATGTTCCTCAGCCTCCTAAGTTTCAAGACGTTTTTGGACATTCTATCGTAGAATTAGCCGAAATGAATCCAAAGATTGTGGGGATTACACCGGCTATGCCATCTGGTAGTTCTATGAACATTATGATGAAGGCCATGCCAGATCGAGCTTTCGATGTAGGAATTGCAGAGCAACATGCAGTTACTTTTAGTGCAGGTCTAGCTACACAAGGTTTAATACCATTTTGTAATATTTATTCAACCTTTATGCAACGTGCCTACGATCAAGTAGTTCATGATGTTGCACTTCAGAATTTACATGTTATTTTTTGTATGGATAGGGCTGGTTTAGCCGGAGCCGATGGGCAAACTCACCATGGAATGCTCGATATTCCATATATGCGCTGTGTACCTAATATGGTTGTTTCTGCGCCTATGAATGAAGAGGAACTTCGTAATTTAATGTATACGGCTACTTTAGAAAAAAATGCAGGCCCTTTTGCTATTCGTTACCCAAGGGGTAATGGTGTTTTAATTGACTGGAAGAGACCATTTGCCGAAATTAAGGTTGGGAAAGGTAGAAAATTAAAAGATGGCAAAGACCTTGCAATTTTATCTATTGGTACAGCAGGTATTTTGGCTCAAACCGCGGTAAATTTATTAGACAAGGAGGGCATCTCATGTGCTCATTATGACATGCGTTTTGTAAAGCCTTTGGATGAGGAGATGTTACATGAAGTATTTACAAACTTTAAACAGGTAATTACTGTTGAAGATGGCACTGTTGTAGGTGGTTTTGGCTCTGCTATTTTAGAATTTATGGCCGATAATCATTACCACTCAGATCTGACAAGAATGGGTATGCCAGATAGGATTGTTGAGCATGGTGAACAGCATGAATTATATGCAGAGTGTGGCTTTGATGCTAAAGCCATTCAGAAGATGGCTAAATCTGTGCTTGGTGTAAGAAATATGGCTTAATATTTAGGAGATCAGCGTATTTACAAAAAGCTGATCTCCTAAATATATAAAATCAATTAACTCACAGTTGTGCCTACCTCGGTATCTCCGGCACACACTTTTAAGAAGTTTCCTTCTTTGTTCATATCAAATACCACAATAGGCATTTTATTTTCTTGACAGAGTGTAATGG
>CANHDN010000113.1 GCA_947459415.1 Bacteroidota bacterium | reverse complement strand
GATTTGATCCCTATTTTTAGATAACTGCCAAGTAGTTTGTGCAAAAATGGGAAATGCAACAAGGTGATGGATAAAAAAAATGAATACTGTAATTTTTACTTTGACAGCATCTATATGTGAGGATTTGCTATGCAATTGTTAACTAATTTATTGTATGGAATCCTATTGCTAAATAATTATAAATTTATAATAAACCATTTTTACCCCCTATTTGTTTATATTTTTATGTATATTAATTCTTTTTATACTTTATTTTTTCCTTTGGTGTAATGAGATTTGATTAAGAATATTTACTTCATAGCTTTGCTTTTGAAAGGTCTATTTTACATATGTATATTTTTTCGTGGCATTTAAAAGGGTTGGCAATTAATCTATCTTGTTGGATGTATGTCTTTTTTGTTTTCTCTGCCTCGGCTCAGCATTTTCCTGAAATGATAGTGGTAGAGGGCGATTCATTTAGGATGGGAAATCCTCATAAATTTGGTGAAACCGATGAAGGGCCAACACACAGTGTTTTTGTAAGTACTTTTAAAATAGCCAAAACAGAAACAACTGTATGGCAATATCAAGAATTTTGTAAAGATACAAGGCGCAGTATGCCTGCTTCTCCTCCCTGGAATTGGATAGATAATCATCCAATGGTTAATGTTTCTTGGAATGATGCCTTGGCCTATTGCCTTTGGTTAAGTAAGAAGTTGGGTAAAACCGTAAGATTGCCCACAGAGTCTGAGTGGGAGTTTGCAGCAAGTGGAGGGAAAAATGGCAAGGGAGACATTTATAGTGGTAGTTCTGATATTATGCTCATTGCATGGAATAATGATTTGAAAACCCATCCGGTTGCCAAAAAATACCCCAATGAGTTAGGTTTGCATGATATGAGTGGAAATGTTTGGGAATGGTGCAGTGATTGGTATGGACCTTATACTGCTGCTGCAAAAAGAAATCCAACAGGCCCTAAAAATGGCACGTTTAAGGTGTTAAGAGGAGGTAGTTGGGAAGATGAAAATCTATATTGTAGAATAAGTAATAGAAGTAATTATATGCCTACTGGCCGTAATATTCACAATGGCTTTAGGATAGTAATGGAGTAGGAATTTTTGCCTACTGAAGTTGCTTATGGGTATTTAATATGTACGATGATTTCATTTTTTCTGCCCACAAATTGATAGGGGGCATTATAACCCAAAAAGCGAAAATTTCCCTCATAGGCAATGCCGTTTTCTTTTAAACTATTCTCAAGTTTATTGGCATAAGCTTTTATGCTCGTATCATCTGCATATCCGCTAAACGTAATGGCTGCAACATATTCTTCCTGTGTAACAATTATGTTTACAGAAGTATCATTGGGCTTAGGTAATTTATTTTTTGTATAATCTGCTGGCATCACAAAACTCATAGATGATTTTGATTCATTTATATCCATATGAACCGGCGTTGTCATGGCAATTTTGGTATTAGAAGCATTCCCTCCAAAAATATAGCCAGCCAATTTTCTAAATCCGGGTGACGCTAATTCTTTGTAACTCTTGGCATTCATGCTTACGGTTGCCATTGTGGCTGCAGGGTAAAGGCGTATTTCAAAATCTTTTACAGTTTTAATTACCTTGTAATGTTGCGTTTCGGTTTGGGCCATAATTAAAAAGGTTTGAGATAAGAATATCAAAACAGTGAGCAGTGCAACAATTACTAAAGATATTTTCATTTTGTGGTTGTAAGTATGTGGAAGATACAAAATTTAAACAGTTTTATTTCTAAAGTGTTTAACTGAACTATAAAATTAAAACTCATTTAGGCCATTGGTGCACCTCAAGAGTTTTTAAAATTGATTTGCAGGGTTTTCCTTCAAGCAATTACTTCCCGATACAAAATTTACTAAAAATATTCTCTAAGAGGTCATCTGTGCTTATATCGCCAACAATTTCTCCAAGGTGAAAAATAGCTTTGCGAATATCAAACGCCAACAATTCTCCACTTCTGCCAATTTCCATGCTTTCTATTACCTGTTGCAGGGATTCGCCAGCTAGCATGAGGCTTTGGTAATGTCTAATATTGCTAATGATAACGTCGTTCTTTATTTGGTCAGAATCGATCACCTTGCGCAAACGTGTTGCCAGTTTATCTATGCCACTTTGTTCCTTGCTCGATAAATAAATAATATCGGTTCGAGCCGAAAACTTTTGCTTGATAACAGCCTCTTGGGTCAGGTCTATTTTATTGCCAATGGGTATCAATATCAAATCCATGCTAGCCATGGCAGCGGTTTCATTGGCTAGCTCTGCTAAACTCGTTTCGTTTACATCAAAAACATATAAAACAATACTGGCTTGTTTTATTTTTTCATGCGTTTTTTCAATACCAATGCTTTCTATGCTATCGCTGGTATGCTCCCTGATACCGGCTGTATCTATGAGCCTAAACTGAATGCCATCAATAACAAATGCTTCTTCAATGGTATCGCGCGTGGTGCCAGCAATGGCACTAACTATGGCCCTTTCTTCTTTAACTAAAGCATTTAATAAGGTAGATTTTCCGGCATTGGGCTTGCCTGCAATTACCGTTGGAATGCCGTTTTTAATGGCATTTCCCACCTTAAAGGTTTCTGTTAATCCATGTATTAGACGCAGCATGTTCTGAACCAAATCTTTTAACTCAGGCCTGCTTGCAAATTCCACATCTTCTTCGCTAAAATCTAATTCAAGTTCTATTAAGGAAGCAAAATTTACAAGCCTTTCTTTTAAACCCGAAATCTCTTTGCTAAAGCCACCGCGCATTTGGTTCATAGCGGTTTTGTGACTCATTTCAGAGTGCGAAGCTATCACATCTGCCACCGCTTCTGCCTGCGATAAATCTAGTTTTTTATTTAAAAAAGCACGCATGGTAAACTCGCCGGGTTGCGCCAAGCGGGCTCCTGCCTGAACCAATATACTTAAAATACGCTGCTGTATGTAAGGAGAACCGTGACAAGATATTTCAATACTGTTTTCTCCCGTATAACTTTTTGTATCCTTAAATACGCTTACTAATACCTCATCTACTAACTCGGTACCATCCATTATCTTTCCAAAATGAAGGGTGTGTGTGGGGACTTCCAATAAATTTTTACCCCTAAATAGGGTGTTTACAATTTGTATAGATTGCTCACCACTTACCCGTATTACGCCAATTGCACCTATTCCGGCAGGAGTTGCCAAGGCACAAATGGTTTCGTCTAATTGAATTTTATTCATGATTTTGTAACAAAGGTATCATTTGTTGCGACAAGTGCAGATTTATCAGGATAACATTCCCATAAAATCTGTCTCAGAAATAATCTTAATGCCCAACTCGGTAGCTTTTTTTAGTTTCTCTGGACCCATTTTATCCCCCGCAATGAGGTAATCTAGGCTTTTAGAAATGGCACTTACATTTCTGCCGCTATTGTTTTCTATGAGCTTTTTAAGCTCGTCTCTGCTCATGCTAAAGGTGCCAGAAACCAAGAAAGTTTTACCGGCTAACACATCACTTCTGCTTATGGTTGGGTCGTATTGCATCTCTAGGTTCAGACCATGTTCTTTGAGTTGCAAAACAATCATTCTATTATCGGCGTCACTAAAAAAGCGCAGTACATTTTCTGCAATTTTTTCTCCAATTTCATGCACTGCAAACATTTGTTCGGCACTGGCATCCATTAGGTTTTCTATGGTTTCAAAATGTTGAGCCAACTTTTTGGCAACCGTTTCGCCAACCATTCGAATGCCCAAGGAAAATAAAACCCGCTCAAAGGGAACCGCCTTGGATGCAGCAATTCCTTGAATGATGTTATCTGCCCCTTTTTCTTTGATAGAACGCTTTTTTACTTTGCCATTTTCTTCTTCTGACTCAATACTTAATCCGTTTAATTGATTGTATGTTAGGATGTATAAGTCGGCATAGGTTCGAACCAAATTATTTTGAAACAAGGCCGCAACTGTTTCTGCTCCTAACCCATCAATGTTCATGGCTTTTCTACTTACAAAGTGTTCTAGTCTGCCAATGAGTTGAGGCTTGCAATGGCTATCGTTGGGGCAATAATGAATAGCTTCTCCGTCTTTTCTAATGAGTTCAGTGCCACACTCGGGGCAAGCATGGATGTAGTTTATTTTCTGAGCAAATAAATCACGCTTTTCCGAAGCTACTGAGGTTATTTTAGGGATAATTTCACCACCTTTTTCTACATATACCCAATCCAATTCATATAAATCTAATCGTTCAATTTCATCTGCATTATAGAGGCTAGCCCGTTTTACAGTGGTGCCTGCCAATTGCACCGGTTTAAGATTGGCAACCGGAGTAATGGCACCTGTTCTGCCCACTTGGTAACTAACAGATATTAGTTGCGTAAGCGCAGATTCTGCTTTATATTTATAAGAGATGGCCCACTTCGGAATTTTTGCCGTAAAGCCCAAATCTTCTTGGTGTTTATATTGATTTACCTTAATAACTACACCATCAATTTCATAACTTAGGTGATGACGCTCGGTTTCATACTTTTTTATAAATGCTAATACCTCATCTAAGTTAGCACATTCTTGGTAATGGTCGCTTACCTGAAAACCCCAGGATTCAGCTAGTTTTAGGCTTTCGGCATGGGTTTCGCAAACGTTTTCTTTGCTGTAAACAAAATATAAAAAGGCATCCAAAGAGCGTTTGGCAACCTCTTTGCTATCTTGCATTTTTAAACTACCCGAAGCAAAATTTCTTGGGTTTTTATATAATCTTTCGGCAATTTTATCTTCATCAACTCCCTGTTCTAATAGCTCTGTTTTTAATTCATTGTTGAGTCGTTCAAAGGTTTTTTTGTGCATAAAAATCTCACCCCTAATATCAAAACTAGGGGGAAAATTACCTGTTAATTTTTGTGGTATGCTTCTAATGGTTTTTACATTAGCCGAAACATCATCGCCTTGAACACCATCTCCGCGTGTAACAGCTCGTACAAATTGTCCGTTTTCGTAACTTATGCTAATGGCCAAACCATCAAATTTTAACTCGCATACATAGGTAAAATTATCGCCAATGGATTTTCTCACTCGTTGGTCAAATTCCTGTAATTCCTCGGCAGAGTATGTATTTCCCAAACTCATCATGGGATAGGTGTGTTTAACCTGTTCAAAATTTTTGGTTATGGCACCGCCCACAACTTGGGTAGGGGAGTCTGGTTGAACCCATTCCGGATGAAGTTTTTCTATAGCCTCACACCGCTTTAATAATTGATCAAAATCGTAATCAGAAATGCTTGGTTGCGACAATACATAATACTTGTAATTGTGTTGTTTAAGTTCAGAAACCAATGTATCGTAAGCAAATTTTTCTTCTGGCAAATTCATGTTGCAATATAAGAATGAGTGATGAGTTATGAATTATGAGTGATGAGTTATTGTGAATTTTTGCCCTTTAGGTTCCGCAATAGGTTTTGTAGTTTACATCAAAATTTTCTTCGGGAGATTGCATGTATTTTGAGCTTATGCTATCATAGCTATAAGGATTTTGGCATGTGTTAAGTAATTGCTCAAAAAGGCCTTTATTACCTATGATCATATCATCCAAGGCTTCTTCTACTAAATGATTCCTGGGTATACAAACGGGATTGTTTTTCTGCATAAGGGTCCTTGCCGTTGCCATGCCCGAGCCGCTTTCAATGTAATTTTCCCATTTGTTGCGCCAAGTTAAAAAGCCTTCATCACGGATATTTGGTTCAGCCAGAAACTGCGGGTAAGTGATGCTTAAGAAGGTATTAGTATAGTCTAATTGCAATTTTTCCATGATGCTTAATAACTCATTCACTAGTTCTACCAAATCGAGGCTTAATTCTGTTATACCCAATTTTAATAGCATGGTTTTGTAATATTGGTTCACCCAAATTTGATCAAAAGAGCTTATTATTTCTTGGGCAATTGCAATGGCTTTTTCTTGTTCTATATGCAGCAAAGGCAGCAGTGCTTCTGCCAAGCGGGTAAGATTCCATTTGCAAATATTGGCTTGGTTTTTAAAGGCATATCTACCATCCCTATCTATAGAACTATATACGGTATTTGGGTGGTAGGTGTTCATAAAGGCGCACGGACCATAATCAAATGTCTCGCCACTGATGGCCATATTATCTGTGTTCATTACGCCGTGTATAAAGCCCACTCGCATCCATTCACTCACTAAATTAATTTGCGAAACCATTACCGTTTCCAGTAATGCCGCGGCAGGGTTTTCAGTAGTTTTAAGTTGCGGGTAAATGCGGTTTATGGTATAATTACAAAGGGCAGATAGGTCCTCAATGGTACCAACATGTCTGGCAAATTCAAAGGTGCCAATTCTAATATGACTTTTCATTACTCTGGGCAAAACAGCGCCTTCAAAAGCCATTTCGCGCTGAACCAAATCACCTGTTTTAATAACTGCTAAACTTCTAGATGTTGGGATGTTTAAGGCATGCATAGCCTCGCTGATCAGGTATTCTCTTACCATGGCTTTATAAGTTGCCTTCCCATCTCCCCCCCGCGAATACTTGGTTCGCCCGCCACCTTTTAATTGTATGTCGTATCTTTTTTCTTCTGTTTGAACCCATTCGCCAATGTTTACCGCTCTGCCATCACCCAATATAGTAAAGTGCCCAAATTGATGACCTGCATAGGCTTGTGCAAAAGTTTGAGCGTCTGGGTTTGGTTCAGCCAATTGAAGAAAGCTAAGTATTTCTTGCGAATTGCTTGTGTTAATGCCAAGCTCTTGCATGAGTTTGTGGTTCAATATGGCAATCTCTGGTTTTTTACAAGCACTTGGTTTTACTAGCTCGTAAAAGAGATTGGGAAGTTTTAAATAAGAATATTCTAATATCATTTATTGGTGTAATTGAAGCTTGCCAGTTTGTTAAGCGTAAGCTTAATTAATTTGACTGCAATTAAATTAAAGTATTAAACATATCCATCAAAAAATAAATTCAAAAACCTATTAATATTTTTTATGTTTTAATGTTAGTTATCTGGGTGGCTAATCTAAAATGGGATGACAATTCGTTTATTTTATTATGGGATTTTTTTTCTCAATTTGGGATAAATTATAAGATTGCTTGTCAGATTAGATTTTTAAAGTTTAAAATTTAACTCATTGATAATGAAATATTTTTATGCTTAATTTCTATACTGCCGTCTATGGACTTGAATTTGCAAAAAATGTACAAAATTCGAATTGACGCTATTTGAATGTACTATGTTGAATGACGCGTTGAAGTGAACAAATAAAATGATGAAAAATATAATATTTCTTTGGCTGAGTATTTTAGTAATAGGAGTGCGTGTGCTCTCTGCCCAAAGTTTGTATATTGGGCCAGGGGCCAATTTTTACCTAGATGCTGGTGCCAATTTATCTCTGAAGGGAGATCTAAACATTCAAAATTCTGACGGCATAAGTGGCAGTGGTACCATGGTATTAAATGGCACTACTCCACAAACCATTACTTCAACTGCATTGAGAAACTTGCAAAATATTACCCTTAATAATTCAAGTGGGATAATATTTTCAGGTGATATTAAAATCAATGGAAATTTAGACATTGCTGCCAATACCAACGTTACTTTTGGTAACAATACGCAATTAAGTGTCGGTGGAAATCTAAACAACTCGGGGGCAGTAATAAATACTACGAATTTAAGTTTAAGTTTAATTGGTGCAGGAAATCAAACAGTTAATTCAAAAAAAATAAGTTTAACAAATTTAAATTTTTCAGGGGG
>CANHDN010000112.1 GCA_947459415.1 Bacteroidota bacterium | reverse complement strand
TTCTCCATGAGTTTTTATGCTCAAAAAATTGTCTACAGTACCATGAATCCAACAAAGATCTTGCTTCACCTTTTTAATTTCTTCTGCATTATCTATTTTCAGGTTGGTAACAAAAGAAGCAGGCAAAGCAAGTCCTGATCCATCTGCAGCCATCACTGCAGCGCTAGCAAAAGGTGCTTCCAATATTACTTTATGTGGCCTTAAAGTTCTTGGGTTAGCAGAAAGCTCACAAGTTGGTGCAGAGCCCATGCTAAATCCATAAATTACCAAACGATTACTTGTTAAGCCATTACTTTGTAACCATTGCATGGCTGCATCAACGTCATTGTATAATCCAGCTTCTGAAGGTGAGCCCTCAGACAAGCCATAACCTCTATAATCTAACATCATGACACCAAATCTATGTTTGTTACCAACATGGGCCAATAGCTTGGCTCGTTGCCAGTAAAAATCCATGTGCCATTTATTACCATGACAATAAAGTATAACGGTATCATTGGCTATTTTTGAAATATCTCCCAAATAAGTGGCATAAATTTTATATGACTTATCATCACCAGAACCACGCGAATTCAAAGTGAAAACATGATGCATACTATCTTGAATTTTATAGGCATCATCTAATTTAAAATCCTGCAATCCGGTATAATTATCCCATTTGTACTCGCTAATTTTATCACTGATATTATACAAATTACTGTCTAATCTTAAGCAAGCACTCAACATGGAAAGTACGAGCATCAAAAAAATATTTTGAACAGATAGATAAGCTACTTTTTTCATTAGAACCTCCTTATTAATTGAAAATACACACCTATGGCACCCTTTTTATTGATACCTAAATAATCTGCAACATTTGGAATATTCGTTACACCTGGTGCTACCCATTTAGACTCTATCCCATAAGTCCATTTTTTAGGAGTATAGGTGTACCCAATATGAGGATTTACATACATAAATTTATCCTGCTTCTCTTGATGGGCTCTGGTTGCACTGGGTTCAAACCAATTATTTACTCCTAGGTATACCATTTTTTTGGGACCCCAATTTTTATATACGTTAATATCTAACTGAGGCCAAATTTTTGTATTCCACTCCCAGCGATCAATGGCAATATTCAGCGCTGGATTCACGCTTATTCCTAGTTGTAATTTCTGATTTGAGTAGAGTTGATGACAAACACCAATATCTGTTTGTAATACCCCAAAGGCCAAAGCTGTTAGATGTAGGGATGCAAAACCACTGGTTTTATCGCTCAAACCTTTTGCGTAAAAAGCACTTGAATAAGGAACTGGAATTGGCGCTCCTGCAAATAAAACAAGTGGGCCACCCAAGTTGGCGCCAATAGCTTGTTCTCCTTTTTGCAGAGGCTTAACAATGCGTGTAGGTGCACAAGCGCCAATCAGCATAACACCTAGCGACAAAACAAGCATTTTGCTGCGAGAGCAATTAAAATTGAATACTTTTTTCATGCGAATAAAATTAAAGCAAAATAAGTAATCTCAATGGTTTAAACAAAAATTAAATCCTAATCACTTTGTTAGCACTTTAAAGATGTTCTATGCTTTAAAGAATAAAACTTACCTTGCAAGCAATTTAGGAATACCATGCAAAACAATGATATTTTAAGAAGGTTACGCTATACCTTTCAATTTACTGATACTAATATGATGGAGCTCTTTGCTTTGGGCGGATGTCCTGCAAACAGAGAAACAATCAGCAATTGGTTAAAAAAAGATGATGACCCTGATTTTGTTTCAATTTACGATATAGATTTGGCTGCATTTCTAAATGGATTAATTATCTTTAAACGTGGTAAAAGAGAAGGTGAAATCCCAAAACCAGAAAAAAGTTTGAATAACAATGTTATCTTGAGAAAACTTAAAATTGCCTTGAACCTAAAAGATGAAGACCTATTAAATTTATTAAATTTGGCAGATTTTAAATTTAGCAGACACGAGCTGAGTGCACTTTTTAGAAAACCAGATCAAGAACAATATAGAACATGTAAAGACCAAGTGCTTCGTAATTTCTTAATGGGATTACAATTAAAATTCAGAAATAATAATTTGGATAACTACACACATGAAAGCTAAACTATTTGCATATTGCATTTGCCTCCTAATAACTTTTCTCTCATTAAATGGGGCAGCTCAAAACAAGAAATTACCAAGAGCAAAACTACAAAACATTTTAAATCAAAGCATCAACAACACAAGTATTTTTGGAGTAGTTGCTGCGGTAAATAATGGAAAAGATTACTGGGTTGGTACTGCAGGAAGTTTTACCCCAAAAACACCTTATTTTATTGCTAGCACCACCAAATTATACATAACTGCTATCATTTTTCAACTCAAGGCAGAAGGTCGTTTGCAATTATCAGATCCAATTTCTAATTATTTGCCTGAAACCATTTTAAATGGCTTGCACATTTATAAAGGCGTTGACTATAGTAGAGAAATCACCATTGAACATTTGTTAGCTCACACCTCTGGCTTACCAGATTATTTTCAGGGTAAACAACAAAATGGGAAATCAATTTTATCAGAATTGAACCAAGGTATAGATCAAGCTTGGACTTTTGAGGAGGCTATTGCCATGTCTAAAACCATGAAGCCTCATTTTAAACCGGGCACTAAGAAGAAAGCTGCTTACTCAGATACTAATTTTCAATTATTGGGGAAAATTATCATGAATCTTTCAAATGATAAATTATCAACTATTTTAAAAGAAAGAATTTTTATCCCACTTGGCTTATCAAAAACCTACCTTTATTCTGACCCAACTGATCAAGGGGTAACGCTGATGTATTGTGGAAATTCTCCATTAAACATACCTAAAGCGATGAGTTCTTTTGGTGCAGATGGAGGAATCGTTTCTACAGCAGAAGAAAGTGCCATTTTCTTGAAGGCTTTTATAAATGGCACCTTATTCCCGCAATCCGATTTTGAATACATGCAAAAAGATTGGAATGCTATTTTCTTTCCACTACAATATGGAACAGGTATTATGAAATTTAAATTACCTTGGTATTTTTCACCATTTAAAACCATGCCAACTCTTATTGGGCATTCTGGTTTATCTGGCGCGTTCTGCTTTTATTGCCCAGAAAAGAATATTTTTCTTACGGGCACCGTGAATCAAATAAAAAAGCCTGAAAATTCATATAAAATAATGCTTAAATTAATTCAAAGCATTGATTAATTAGAATTTAAGAACAGTAATTCTGCATCCATTTAAAACATTCTAGCCTTAAAAAGGTTAAGTGATGTGATGGAAAAAAAATGTGTTTTTTGGTTCAGAAGAGATTTAAGGTTAACTGATAATACTGGATTATTCCACGCGCTCAATGATAGCCCAGAAGTTTTACCTATTTTTATTTTCGATTCAGATATATTGGAGAAGTTGAGCAATAAAAATGATTTGCGCGTTAACTTCATCCATCAACAACTAACAGAAATTCACAAGCATTTATCTGAAATAGGTTCAGGTCTGCAGGTATATTTTGGTAAGCCCGCAACTATTTTCAACGAACTTCAAAAAAAATATGCTTACTCAAAGATTTATTGCAACCATGATTATGAACCTTATGCAACACAACGTGATGCATCTATATCAAAATGGGCATCAGAACATGGGATTGAATTTAAATCATTCAAGGATCAGTGTATTTTTGAAAAAAATGAAATTACCAAGGAGGATGGAAAACCATATACTGTTTTTACACCTTACAGCAAAAAATGGAAATTGGCCTTACAAATCAATAAAGAAGGTGACAACCCAATTGCATTTAAATCTATTCCAAGTGAAGAATTATTAGCTAATTGTTACAAAAGTTTTGGTTTCGATCCTATTCCAAGTTTAGAGCAAATGGGATTTACTGCCAATCATGTTGCATTCCCAAGTAAAATTGTATCACAAGATATTATAAAAAACTATACTCAAAATAGAAACTTTCCTGCCATACATGGCACATCGCAACTAGGCGTTCATTTTAGATTTGGAACTATTAGCGTGAGAGAAAAAGCAAGAAAAGCTTATCTCTTAAATGAAACCTATTTAAATGAGCTAATATGGAGAGATTTCTATATGCAGATTTTATGGCATTTTCCGCATGTTGCAAAAACTGCATTTAAACCAGCTTACGACCGAATTGAATGGTTAAATAAAGAATCAGATTTTGAGGCTTGGTGTGCTGGAAAAACAGGTTATCCAATTGTAGATGCAGGCATGAGAGAATTAAATGCCACCGGATTTATGCATAACCGCGTGCGTATGATAGTAGCTAGTTTTTTATGTAAACACTTGCTGATAGATTATCATTGGGGTGAACAATATTTCGCAGAAAAACTCCTTGATTTTGACTTAAGTGCTAATAATGGAGGCTGGCAGTGGGCTGCTGGAAGCGGTACAGATGCTGCACCTTACTTTAGAGTATTTAACCCCCAATTACAAACTGAAAAATTTGACAAACAAATGCAATATATTAGGAAATGGGTTCCAGAATATGGTAGCAACCTATATCCTAAACCTATTGTTGAACACACATTTGCCAGAAATCGTTGCTTGAGTACTTATAAAAAAGCATTGAATTAAAAAAAATTTGCAAATTATATAATAATCCTTAGTATTGCATTATCAATCAACTCCCCTTAGGATTTATAGGTTTTAAACGATAAGCTACTTCCAGGTTGATTGTTTTCACGTTTACTTATTTACATGTACAATTTAAATGTATTACACATCCTGCTCAGTTCTGAGCAGAATATAATTTTTAAGAGCGATGGCAACACTGCCTCCATTCAAGATTAACAAAGATTAATTACTGCTATTTTGGAAAATCAAAACACAAATAACTTAAATCTATCTGATGATGGAGCTGAAGCTCCAAAAAAACGTGGCAGACCGCGTGTTGCTAAAGCAGAAAAACTCAATACTAAAGCAGAAAAATCTACCATTGAATTGCCTTTAGTTGCAGATGAGAACTCAAATAAAGTTGTTGAAAAAACTACTGCAAAAATTGAAACAACAGAACAGATTACTGAATCTATTCCAACTACTGAAACTAAAGCAATAGCAGATCATACAGGTGCAAATGGTTCAGAAAAAATTATTGTTGGCTTAGATAAACCAGCTTTTATTAAACCACCCCATTCTGGCACAGGAAATCCAAATAATTCTGCCGAACGCAAAGACAACAAATGGCGCAACGATAGAAATCGCAATCAAAGAACTGAAAATGGCAACGGGAATGGAAATTCTAATGAAACAAAGCCAACCCAAGAAAACCGCCAAGAGAAAACATCTTACCAAGAACTTGATGCCATCGTTAGTTCTGAGGGAGTGCTAGAAATGATGGCAGATGGATATGGTTTTTTAAGAAGCTCAGATTATAACTACATGCCATCTCCGGATGATGTGTATGTATCTCCATCCCAAATAAAATTATTTGGATTAAAAACAGGAGACACCTGCTACGGAACTATCCGTCCGCCTAAAGAAGGGGAAAAATATTTTGCCCTAGTAAAGGTTGAATCTATTAACGGACGAATTCCTTCTGAGGTGCGCGATAGGGTTGCCTTTGAGCACTTAACGCCATTATTTCCTGATGAAAAATTGAGATTAGCAGATAATGCAACTACCTATTCAACAAGAATAATTGATTTATTGGCTCCCATAGGTAAAGGACAAAGAGGCTTAATTGTTGCGCAGCCAAAAACTGGTAAAACGATCTTATTAAAAGACATTGCAAATGCCATTGCAAAAAATCACCCTGAAGTATATTTATTGATTTTATTAATAGATGAAAGACCAGAAGAAGTAACAGATATGCAACGCAGCGTGCGTGCAGAAGTGGTAGCATCTACTTTTGACGAACCGGCAGAAAAGCATGTAAAATTAGCAAATATTGTTTTGGAAAAAGCCAAGCGGTTGGTGGAGTGCGGCCATGATGTGGTTATACTATTAGATTCTATTACTCGTATGGCGCGTGCTTTTAATACTGCTCAACCAGCATCTGGTAAAATATTATCAGGTGGTGTAGATGCAAATGCTTTACATAAACCTAAACGCTTCTTTGGTGCTGCTAGAAAAATTGAAGACGGTGGATCGTTAACCATCATTGCCACCGCATTAACCGAAACAGGCTCTAAAATGGATGAGGTAATTTTTGAGGAATTCAAAGGTACTGGTAATATGGAATTACAACTAGACAGAAAGTTGGCTAATAAACGCGTATTCCCAGCCATTGATATCATTGCATCTAGTACCCGTCGTGATGATTTATTATTAGAAAAAACAGCACTTCAAAGAATATGGGTTTTGCGCAACCACTTGGCAGACATGAACCCAGATGAAGCAATGGATTTAATGTTAAAAAATATGCGTTCAACTAAAAATAATGAGGAATTTTTAGCATCTATGAATGGCTAATAATTGCTCCATTATCTATTTCAAAATAAGCACAAGCTAATTCGGTTTGAACCAACATATCTCTCAGTCTTTTTTCTTGTGTATCTGTAATAAATATTTGTCCGAATAAGCCCTCAGACATCCATTTAAAAAGCTCGGCTAACCTGTGTTGGTCGAGCTTTTCAAAAATATCATCTAGCAACAAAATAGGCTTAACACCCTTTTGAAGATGTAGGTATTGAAATTGGGCCAATTTTAAAGCAATGATAAATGTTTTTTGTTGCCCTTGAGATCCAAACTTTTTTAACAATTGCCTTTCTATTAAAAAAGCCCAATCATCCTTATGAATACCCTTTGTTGTTCTCAATAAATCTATATCTGCAGATTCTGATTGCCTAAGTAATTCAGGAAAAGAAATTCTATTTAAATCAGACTCATAAGACAGACTTACTGCTTCATTTGTGCCAGCCAATCGGGCATAATTATTTAAAAAAAGTGGACTAAAAACATCAATAAATTCGTGCCTAATTCTATGAATATAAGAACCTGAATTTATGAGTTGTTCATTATACACTCCTAACAATTCTCTATCAAAATACCTATTTTCATAAAAATCTTTAAGTAGTTGATTACGTTGCTCTATACTTCTCTGGTACACCTGCAATTCGTGTAAATAAACTCGATTGCACTGACTAATTAATAAATCAATGAACTTTCTGCGTTCTTCGCTTCCTTCATAGATCAATTGAATATCGCCCGGAGCAATCATAACTACAGGCATTTGACCAATATGGTCAGAAAATTTATCAACTTCCTTTTGTTGTACTAATAATTTTTTACCTAATCCTTTTTGAAAATACAAGCGCAGTGCCATACTCTGCTCTTCTTTAAACAAATTACCTTGTATGGCAAAAAACTGTTCTCCATGTTGTATTTGCTGATGGTCTACCGAATTAAAATAACTTCTAGTGATGGCCAAGTAATAGATAGCATCTAGCACATTTGTTTTACCAGCCCCATTCTTCCCAAAAAAAACATTAACAAGTTTACTAAAATTGAAACTTGCTTCATTGTAATTTTTAAAATGGGTAAGAGTTAGCTGATTTAAATACATGTATACTAAAATCTAAATTAAAAAGGATTACCGCTATGGCATGCGGCAAATATATCATTGCTAATGAATTTCCTTTACATAATCTATCATAAATCAGACAGGTCGCACTAGGAAATGGAATGAAAGACATATTTTGAGCAAAAAGTAGAAGGTTTCAAGGCAATTATAATTAACAAGTCTGAAAATCAATGACTAAAGAATACTTGCCAAAAGTAATATTTTGTATACTTTTGCATTTCTCAAAAAAATGGCAACAAATAATTTCACCAAAGAAACTTACCTAGCAT
>CANHDN010000111.1 GCA_947459415.1 Bacteroidota bacterium | reverse complement strand
CTCTTCAACTAATAAAATTGTTTTAGATACGATATCTGGCAACATTAACGTATTCCCAAGATTGGCAAAGGGAGAATATCGCTTAACGTATATTATTTATGATACGTTAAATCCAAGTAATTTTGACACTGCTCTGGTTGTAATTTATGTAGATGCTCCGGCAATTATTGCCAATGATGACTATGCCATGGTAAATGGATATGATGGAGATGATTCATTAATTCAGGTTTTAGACAATGATAGCATCAATGCAAAGCCACTTGCATTAGGAGGAGTTAAAATAAGCATCATTTCAGGTTCTGGTAATTCAGGTGTTTGGTTAAATGACACAACTGGTTTTATATACGTTGCGCCACTAACTCCAAGTGGAATTTATACTATTAACTACCGCATTTGCGATACCCTTAATACATCAAATTGCGACTCTGCCACAGATTCTATTTGGGTAATGAGTCCTAACATTGAAGCTGTTGCAGACACCTTTTATTTGAATGGGTATGATACTGCATTACTTTTTGGAAATGTGTTAAGCAATGACAGTATTAATCTAAAATCTGTTTCAGCAAATGGAATTAAATTGCGTACTTTGGTTCCAGCTAGCCATCCAAATATTACTTTAAATGATACTAGCGGTTTCTTAAGTTTATTGCCTAGAACGGCAGCCGGATCCTATTATATCCAATACAGCATTTCAGATACCTTAAATCCAACAAACCGAGATACTAATTGGGCAGTTATTGAGGTGTTAGCCCCTCAAATTGTAGCCACAAACGACACTGTATTTGTAGATGGAATAGCAGGAACAGATTCTGTGTTTCAGGTATTACTAAACGACCGAATTCATACAGACTCTGCAAACATAAATAACGTGAGGTTAAAAGTGTTGGTAGGTTCAGGCAGAACAGATATTGTACTAGATACCCTAAGCGGATTCTTATTTGTAGATTCAATTACTCCAGGCGGAAAATACACCATAAGCTATACCATTACTGATACCTTAAACAACCAAAATATAGATACAGGTTTATTGGTAATACAAATTGGTTCAAGCCCAATATTTGCCTTTGGTGATAGCGCAAGTGTTAACGGATATACTGGTAATTTGAACCTAATTAATGTGCTCGCTAATGATAGCTTACTTGTAATGGGTTTGCAAGCTGGAAGTGTGCTTATAAGTATTGTTCAAAACCCAAGTAATGCGGGCGTGATTTTAAATACGGTAAATGGAAGAATTAGCGTATTCCCTGGTACAGCAGCTGGTCTTTATACCCTAATATATCGCATTTGTGATACGCTAAACCCTACGAACTGTGATACGGCGCTGGTAAAAATTAATGTATTAGCACCAAATATTATCGCTAATAACGATAGTGCTTCAGTGAATGGTTTTACCGGAGCTTTGAACCTAATTAATGTATTAGCAAATGATACCTTTTTCCAAGCAACAGCTACCATAGCTCGTGTACGTCTTAATATGGTATCACTTTCTGGAAGCACAAGTGTTACTCTTGATACAAATACCGGATTTGTTAATGTATTACCAAACACTACTCCGGGAACTTATACCATGGAATACAGAATTAGCGATACAATAAATACCTCAAATGCAGACACGGCTTTGATATATATTCAGGTTAAATCTGGTGAAATTGTTGCTAATGCAGACTCTGCACAAATAAATGGTTACAAAGGCCTCAATAACCTCATCAATATCCTAAGCAATGATACCTTAAATAATAGCAATCCAAATGCTACTCAGGTAAAAATTAAAGAATTAATAGGTTTTGGAGTATCTGGCATAAACCTAGATACCCTAACAGGATGGGTGAGTGTATTGCCAAGAACCAATGCTGGCTCGTATGATCTAAAGTACCTCATTACTGATACAACTGACATCAACAATACAGATACGGGTATGGTATCTATACAGGTGATAGCAATAGGACCAGATGCACTTCCAGACTCTGCTAAAACTGCTGCAGGCATTTCTGTTATTATTTCTCCATTAGTAAATGACTACGATTTGGATACTAATATCTATGCAGCTACCCTACAAATTGTAACACAAGCTAAATTTGGAACCGCTGTAGCAGATTCCATCGCGCAAACAATTACCTATACACCTAATGCCAATTACACAGGTTTAGATACCTTGTATTATGCCATCAGCGATTCGGGTATGGTTCCAATCTTATGGGATACTACCTACATTGTAATTCATATTCAAGATACCATGCGTTTATTAAAAAGCACCATCACCTCACTTAAATGTGTTGGAGATACAAATGGTCGCGCAGAAATTGAGATTGTTGGAGGATTCCCGCCATATACCATATCTTGGAATACTATTCCTATTCAAACCGGACCAATCGCAACTAATCTCAGAGCAGGTAATTGGCAAGCTATGGTTATTGATACCTTATTAGATACCATTTTTGTAAATATTAGTATAACTGGCCCGAGTGTTCCTGTTTCAGCAACTGCAAAATTTGTTGAACCTACTTGTAATGGCATTGCCAATGGAAGCATCACCATTAACCCATTTGGTGGCACAGCACCTTATACCTATTATTGGGCAAATGGTAATGTCTTAAATAAAATCTCAAACATTGTTGCAGGAACTTATGGTGTTACTGTCACAGACACCAACGGTTGCAGCGCTAAATTGAACTTCACATTGGCTGAACCAAACGCACTGATCATATCATTAGATAGTATTAGAGATGTTTATTGCAAAGGCAGTAAAGACGGCATTATTGCCGTAAATGTTTCTGGTGGTAAAGGCGCATACAAATACACATGGAGTAATGGAGACACTTTACAAACATTATTTGGAGTTGCGAATGGAAATTATTCACTGATTGTAAAAGACACAAATAATTGCAGCGCTAATGCCAATTATACCATTAACTATACCCGAGAAAACTGCGAAGATGAAGTATTTATACCGCAAGGGTTCTCGCCAGATGGAGATGGTATTAATGATGCCTATTTCATTGAAGGAATTCAAAAATATCCAGATAACTACTTACGCATTTACAATCGCTGGGGTACACTTGTTTTCGAAGAACGTGGGTACAAAAACACCTGGGAAGGAACTTCTGAAACAGGTATCGGTTCAAATGGAGAAAAATTACCAACTGGAACCTACTTCTATATTTTAGAATTAATTCCTGGAAAAGAAGTTAAATCGGGCTATTTATATATCAGTAAATAATCATTGAAAGATAGAAACATGAAACGTATAATTATTTTCAGTTTGTTGTTGGCAAGCCTTCAACTTTACGCCCAACAAGATCCTATGTACGGGCAGTATATCTTTAATAACGCTATCATTAACCCGGCTCAAGCAGGTGTTCAAGAATTAAACCAAGTGGGCATTCTGTCTCGTAGGCAGTGGTTAGGGATGGATGGCGCACCTACTACCAATACTGTTTTTGTAAACGCACGTTTACCTAAAAATTTGGGTATAGCTGGAGGAATATACAACGACAGAATTGGTCCAGTAAGAGATTTAACCTTACAAGCAGATCTTGCTTCACATATTCAAATAAATGATGATTGGACTTTCTCTGGAGGTGTGCGCTTAATGGCATCTAACTTAAGTGTCAATTTAAGTGCCTTGCAAACAACCCAAAATGGAGATCCTAACTTTAATACTGATTTTCGCACCGGAACCTATTTAAATGCAGGGCTTGGCGTTTTGTTCTATAGTGACAAAATATTTATTGGAGGCTCAATTCCACGTTTATTTGCCAAGGATATTAGTGATGGAAATTCTGTCATTACAAGGTATCAAGGCCACTTTTATTTATACGGAGGCACCAGCCTAAAAGTAAATGAAGACTTTACCTTTACGCCAAGTTTATTGTTTAAAAGAGTCTCTAATGCACCCATTCAATATGATATTAATTTAGTGCTAGATTATAAAGATGTGTTAGATTTTGGTCCTATGTTTAGAGCAAATGACGCCATTGGATTCTTGGCGGGCTATAAAATTACCTCCCAAATTTATGCCGGATACATGTATGAATATCCGATAAACGATATGAAACTAGCCACCAGACAGACACACGAACTAAGTTTACGTATGTTATGGCAAAGCAGTCAGAAAAAACGTATTAAATCACCACGTTACTTTTTATAACCATAAACTTTCTTGTACACAGATATAACAGAACAGTAGAATGAAAAAATTTATGCGCAACAAATACTTTTTATGGTTGAGTTTAGGATGCCTTACGATCCTAAGTTATCAATCTGCTTATGCACAGGTAGACAAGGCAATGAAATATGCCTGGTATTTCGACTATGAAAAGGCAGAAAAATATTTATTAAATAATGAAAATGAGTTAAATGCCAATATGGTAGTGCAATTGGCAGAGGCGCTATTTGCACAGGGTAAATACCCACAGGCATTATACTACTATAAAATTGCCGACCAAAAAGATGCAATTAATACGCAGCAGATGAGAAGAAATTATGTGCATTCTTCTACCATGATGCGAGAAAAATCGCCCTACTTCAAAAAGACGGATTATTTTAAAACAAATTATTTCCTATACACTACTGTTGATACTTTTAAAGGTAATTCGGTAAACGAAGATTTTGCTGCATTTAGTTGGAACAATATATTATTTGTAACTACGTCTAGAAGAAATGGTAGCAACGAAAAAGCTTTCAATTATTCGCTTACCAAAATGCCTTTCCTAGATGTTTACCCATTCAACGAACAAGGCAAAAAAATTCCCTATCCTAAATACTTGCCTAAAAATATAAATTCAAACCCCATTCATGATGGACCAATAACCATATCAAAAGATACTAACCTAATTGTATTAACCAGAAACTATGCCAAAGCCAATGAAACTGGGGTTCAAAACTTATACTTAAGTTACTACTTCAGAGATAAAAACGGCAGATGGAGTTCCCCTAAAACAATGGGTTTCTGTAAATCAAGTTTCTCTGCGCAGCATCCTGTTTACAACGAAGAAGAACAAAGTATTTATTTCTCTTCAGACAAACCTGGTGGATTTGGCGGATATGATTTATATAAAACCAAATGGAATGGTGAAGAATGGTCTAATCCAATAAATTTAGGCGAAGAAGTTAACTCAGAATTTGACGAGGTATTTCCTAGCTTCTCACCAGAGGGTGAATTAATGTATGCCACCAATCATATTGAAACTACGGGTGGACTAGATATTGTGCTATTTAGTAACGGAAATCGCTATTTACTCAATGAGCCTTTCAATAGTATTTATGACGATTTTGGGGTAAGCTATAAAAACAGTAAGGAGGGTTATTTCTCTTCAAATAGATTCTCTAATAAATTCGATGATAATATTTATCACTTTAACTTAAGTGAACCTGAAAAACAATCGCTATTCGTAAAAGTGTTTGATATAGAAACAGGTTTAGAATTAGACAATGTGAAAGTTAGCATTAGTAATACGCAAGGAAGCTTTAGCAACGAGATGTATACCCGCGCCGGAAGAGACAATATCATGATTGCGGATACGGCAGATGCCCGAATTCCAATGAAATTTACGGTAAGTAAAGATGGATATGTAACAGTTTATGCGCAAGACAATGGTTACAACATCAAAGAAGGAAAGTTAGTACGCGAATTTCAATTACAAATTAATCCCATTTTTGCTGCAAACGACCAGTTTGTGATAGAAGACAATCAACGTAGTAGCAAAATTACCGGCATGCTTGCCAATGATCAGTTAAATGGAAATGCCATCAAGCCTGGAGAAGTTTCATTAAATGTGTTAAATAATCCATTACCTGGGTACTTAAGCATAGAGACTGAAGATGGTCTTATCAAATTAAACTCAAAAGTAAATCCTGGTACCTACTCGTTTGATTATGTTATTTGTAGTAACAGCATGCCAGGAAAATGTGATACCGGTAATGTGATACTCACCATTAAGGGAGAATACAATGGCAAATCTCTGCAAGTTTCGTCACTAACACCTTATCAAATGCCCGTTATAGAAGGATTGCAGGTTAGCAATGATACAGGCTATGCTTCGGTAAATGGTGGCTATGTTTTAAATGTAAGAAATAACGACCGTTTAGATGGTAAAAAATCTAATTTTACCAATACCGTTATTAAAAATGTAAGAACTAGCGATCCAAATATTACAGTTAATAGCAAAACAGGTGCTGTTTCTATTAAAAAAGGAACTCCTGCCGGAACCTACCAGGTAACCTATGACATGAACCAAAGAGGGAATAGAAGTAAAACAGGAACCGCTACTGCAACTATCGTTGTTAGAAGAATGGACCAAATTCCTGGAAGAGGCTCTAAACCTAGCAATAGTAAGCCTGTTGCAGCACCGGTAGTTTATTTTAACAATGATGAACCTAAACAAGCTCAATTATTCCGTCAAGCATTTAATTATCAAAATTGCT
This sequence comes from Bacteroidota bacterium, assembly GCA_947459415.1. Lineage (GTDB taxonomy): Bacteria > Bacteroidota > Bacteroidia > UKL13-3 > UKL13-3 > B1. The sequence goes on along the minus strand of CANHDN010000111.1, from coordinate 1,500 downwards.
TTGAGAATTACCTCGGTAAAATTGAAGACTTCTATCAAAACTCTTCAGATAGTAAAACCAGTTTAGATACATTTTTTACCTATCATGTAATTGGTGGATACAAAGAAATGAATAATGTAATGGCAATGATTCAGCAACGCTTGAACCAAGGGGTTCAGGTAGAAGTTTCTGTATCTGCTTATTGTAGCCCAATTGCCTCTACAGAATATAATAATAAATTGTCTACACGCAGGCTTGTTTCTATCACCAGGTTTTTCAAGAAATGGAACGAAGGCGCTTTGAAAGATGCCATAGAAAGCAATAGAATTACTTTCTGGGAGCATGCTGTAGGTGAATTAGAATCACCTAAAGACGTAAGCGAAGATTATGATAAAACCAATGAATCTGTTTATGGTATTAAAGCTTCACGCGAACGCAGGGTGAGTATTACCGTAAAAATCATTGAAGCAAATTAATCAAGCCGTTTTATTTCACAATACTGCCGGGTTCAATCTGTTTCTCTGGACCCACATTGTATAGCTTTCCAAAATCATTGCCTGCCATCAGCAACATGCCTTGGCTTTCAATGCCTCTAATTTTCCTAGGAGCCAAATTAGCTACTACCGTTACCAATTTACCTAGTAATTCTTCTGGCTGATAATACGCTGCAATACCGCTCAAAATGGTACGTTGCTCAAACCCTAAATCTACCGTTAGGTTCAGCAATTTATCTGCCTTGGGCACTTTAACTGCAGCAATAACCTTACCTACGCGCAAATCTAGTTTATCAAAATCTTCATAGGAAATGTTTGGCTTTAACTCATTTACAAGGCTCACAACTGGCTGAACCGAATTGGCTTTTTTAATGTCTTCCAAGCGCTGCAATTGCTTGTTTATATCTTCATCTTCCACTTGTTTATACAAGATTTCTACCTTGCCCAATACATGCTGTGCAGGTATCATTTCAGTCGCTTGCAATAAATGCCAACTCAGGTTTTCAAGGTTTAACATGGTTGCCAACTTCTGAGCAGTATGTGGCAAAAAGGGTTGAGCCGCTACCGCCAACTTAGCACAAATTTGAAGCGCATCGTGCAAAATAACTTGCACACTCTCAGCATCTGTTTTTATGAGCTTCCATGGCTCTGTGTCTGCCAAAAATTTGTTGCCCGCGCGAGCTATATTGATAAATTCAGCTTGGGCATCACGCAGTTTTATAGCACTTAAGTTTGCCTCCAAATTAGCTATACTTTCATTTACTTGCTTAGCACACAATGCCTGAGCTAATTGCAATTTTTCATCCCTTAAAACACCGCTACACACTGGAACAATTCCTTGATAATACTTATCGCATAGCACCAATACCCGGTTTACAAAATTGCCAAAAATACTTACCAATTCACTGTTTACACGCGTTTGGTAATCTTTCCAAGTAAACTCACTGTCTTTTGTTTCTGGCGCAATGCTTGTTAACACATAGCGTAATTCGTCTTGCCTTTCTGGAAAATCTATTAAATACTCATG
>CANHDN010000110.1 GCA_947459415.1 Bacteroidota bacterium | reverse complement strand
TGGAAATTTTTAGGTTTATTATTCATTATTACTTTATTGGATTATGCTTATGGTTTTGGTGTAGCATCAGCAAATAACAATAAAAGAAAGTTCTTCTTATGGCTTAGTATAATCAATAATCTTGGCGTTCTATGTGTTTTTAAATATTATAACTTCTTTATAGTTCAATTTAATGAGGCTGCAAATGTCCTTGGTATACATTTCGAACCTACATTATTAAACATAGCATTACCAATAGGAATATCTTTTTATACGTTCCACGGAATGTCTTATATTTTTGATATTTATCGAAAGCAACAGCAACCAATAAAAAACTTCATAAACTATGCAGTATTTGTAAGCTTCTTTCCGCTATTGGTAGCTGGCCCGATTGAAAGAGCCAACTATCTCTTACCACAAATACAAAAGCACCGTTTATTTAATTATAGGCAAGCAGTGCAAGGCTGCAAATTAATTATTTGGGGTCTATTCAAAAAAGTATTTGTTGCAGATAGTTTAGCCGCTATTGTTGATCCAATCTTTAATAATTTTAATGAATTCGATAGTTTGACACTAATTATCGGAGCAATTGCATTTAGTTTTCAAATTTACGGTGACTTCTCTGGATATTCAGATGTTGCGATAGGGACAGCAAAATTATTTGGGTTTGAACTAAAAAGTAATTTCAGTTTTCCATATTTTTCAAAAAACCTTAAAGAATTTTGGAGGAAATGGCACATTTCTCTAACATCATGGTTTAGAGATTATTTATATATTCCACTTGGAGGTTCAAAAAACAGCAGGTTTATTACAATACGAAATACATTTATGATTTTCATTATCAGTGGATTTTGGCATGGAGCTAATTGGAATTTCATATTTTGGGGAGTGTTACATGCATTTGCTTTCCTTCCTACCATGATAAATAATCACGAGCTTAAACAACCAACTAATATACCCTTCACAAAAAATTTAAAAGAAATAATTCAAATTCTCTTCACATTTTCATTTATAACATTTGCTTGGATATTCTTCAGAGCAGCAGACATTGAGAGCGCATTGGGCTATCTAAAACACATATTAATTAATCAGAATTCAATGCAAATTGATATTCTGAATAGTTACATAAAACCATTCTATTTTATAACCCCATTAATCATTGGTGATTGGTACATTAGGGAAGATGAAAGAGAATTGAAAGACATTGAAAATAAAATATTAAGAATTGTTATCCATGTATCCATTGCACTTTCTATTATTTACTCCTTTTTCTTAAATCAAAATGGTCAATTTATCTATTTCCAATTTTAAGGTTTTTATAATAAAGGCAATTTATAAAACAATTTTGGTTCTTTTATTATTTGCAGTTGCATTAGAATTTTACAACCCACTTTCTAAAAAACAAAATAGTACCATTGTTTTCAAAAATGAAATAATACCAGAATTACCGAATAAAATAACCGTAAAATTTAATAATTTAGGCTATATGGGTGAAGATTTCAGTGACACGATTACAAGACAAAAAATATGCTTTTTAGGCTCAAGTAGAACACAATTAATTTATATACCATTTTCATTGCAATGGACATATCGAGCAATTACAGAAAAAAGCAGATACTGGATAAATAATTGCGGAAAAGGTGGTCACAGGATAAATGATTTAATCAATGATGTTAAAAAATTAAGTAAAATTAAACCTAATTACATAATTGTTTTAATTGATCCATTTGACAAAACACAGGACTTTAAAAAGGGTGAATTTAAAGCTATTGAAAATTTTCAATTCCTATCATCTATAATAAAACCATTTTATCGTATCATAAAAAGCAAAGTAAATGGTTATAAAATTGGACATACAAAAGTTGATTGGCGAAATGAAAAATTGAGAAGTTCGAATAAAATAAACTCAATTAAAATAGAAAATAAAGAAATTGAATACAAATTAGATGAATTATCCAACATCATAAATAATCTAAATGCAGTTCCAATATTCATTTCGTGCCCTACAACCTATGGAAATTACAAAAGTGCTGACGGAATTAATATGGGGGCTATTGAAAATAGCATAGAGATTGATGAATTTCATTATCAATTTTCAATAGCTTTGAATGATTACTGCAAAAAGAAAAAAATATATTTCATTGATGGCTATCGTTTTAAGAAAGACTCAAGGTTCTTCTATGACTATCACCATTTTAGCATAGTTGGGTCTATTAATTTTGCAGAATTAATCCGTCCTAAATTAAATTTAATTTTAAATTCAAGAGATTCTTCTATAACAATGAAATAAAAATAGTAGACAATTTTGTATTTTATATAAAGACAGATAATTTTATTCTCAAGGTATATTATCCAAAAATTGCAACACCTCAGATAACTCATCTAATTCATTAGCATGAATTTTTTTGAATGTAGGGTCGAATTGCTTAGATAGTGATAGAAACTCTCCATAGTTAACAAGCCTGGCGCTTACCACCTGTTTATCTTTAAAATAATTGTACTTACTAAATTCATTAAAGAATTTGTTTCTTATACGTTGTTTACTTATAAAAAATATAAGCTTCCGATGACCCAAGCCATCTAAGAAATAAAGGTGATCTAATCCAGCAATTTTGTCTAATAAAATCACAAGCGCATTGCTGCTATAAGAAACTTGTTCATAGCCTTCTTTAATCAGGAACCCTTCATCAATTTTAATAAAAATGCTATTTAGAGTAATAGAATCTATTTTATAAAAAAACCATTTATCTGAGAAAATAGCACTAGTAAAATGTGAGTTTAAATAATAGTTTCCCTCATATTTAATTGCCCAAATTTTATTTATTTTTCGTATTCTCTTATTGGTGCTGGCATTAAACAACTTATCAACTTCTATCCACTCCTCATTTTCTTTTAAAATATGAACAGTCCCTTTGAATGCTGCAGGCTTATCTATCAAAAAATCCTCATAGTATTCATAAAAATCAAGGTTAGAAACCAACTTCTGACATTTTCCTGTAAACGAAAACAATAAAATCGCTTGTATGCCTAGAAAAAGTTTGAACATAGGATTTAATATGCTTTTACCTTTTTATCTTAACTCATTTCTTTTGTGGTAGTCTCGACAGGAATCGAACCTGTATCAAATGTTTAGGAAACATCTATTCTATCCATTGAACTACGAGACCATCCCAAATGGGAGCTGCAAATCTATGGAAAAATAAACTTTGTAAGAAATCTATCTAATCTTTAAGCCAAACTAGCTTGCTTTTCAGCTATCTGAAGATTTACCAAATGCTTAATTTCAAGCATTCTGTGCGCCCAATTATTATTCTTTGCCACTAGTTCACGCTTTTTAATTTCGTCGTTATCTTTATTTTCATTGATGGCACGCTCAATTTGCGCAATAAAATCTTGGTTGGTATCAGCCAAATAAATGCAATCTGAAAACCCAGCAATATCTTCAGAAAAATTAGTAGATATTACTGGCTTACCTGCTGCTAAATATTCATTAATCTTTAGTGGGTAAATACCTGCCGTTAAAGTGTTTTTTAAAAATGGAATAATGGCACAATCCGAATAGGCCAAATACCTCGCCAAATTAGGCAGCGTCATAGCCCCTAGCCAGCTAATATTTGAATATTTGTTCAATTGAGAATCAGACAACTCGCCATCTTTTACCGGACCCGCAATAAGCAGCTGACAATTAGTAAAATGGGCGGCTATATCAGATAGCAAATGATAGTCTATACGCAATTTGGAAATATTACCTGATAAAAAGATTAACTTTTTACCTTCAAAGGCAAGCAATTCAGCTGGCTTAGAGAGTTGGCTGACATCATTAAACAAGGTAAAATCTGCAGCATTAGGTATGCGATAGATAGGCTTACGCAAAGCAGATAATTTTTGCTGCAAGCCATAGGAAGATACCAATACCAAATCTGCTTGTTTTACAGCTAATTCCTCTTTCCTAACACCATGTTTGGCTATGTATGGCTCTTGGCTAATATCATCACTTGAGCGATATACTTTTAGCAAAGGCTGTGTAATATGATTGGGAATTACATCAAAATATTCTGGAATAAAATTATTGAAAAAGACATAGTTCTTTATATTGTATTTTTCAATTAACTCAGCAATTGCACTAGCCACTACACGCTCATTATACCCAAGTAAGAAATCGTATAATGAACCATCGTTTAAAAAATTTATGGGTAAACTTAAGGTTGGAGTTACAGCAATAATTTCCTCATTATTAACCAATACACTTTCAAACCTATTCTTTCCAAATAATAATTTTTTCTTTCTACGCTCCCTTCCTACTTCACCAAAAAGAAAATAGTCCTTTAGTGAGTAGGGCCGGTTAATGTAAAAGACCCGATTGGTTTTTGCCCACTCAGAGGCAATATTGAAGGCAGATGAATTGAGTATATTATCTAGCCTACTTAAACCAATAAGGATGATGTCGTAGTTGCTTTTCATAAAGCTGCTAATATGAGAAATAAAAATAATTAATCAAAATAATTATTTTATCTCATTTTAATGATAAACTTACCTACAGCCATCTTTTGAGGCGCAATCAATTCATAAACATATAACCCTTCTTCCAAGTTACTTACATCTATATAGCCAGCTTCATTGAATGTTTTTTCTGCACACAAAGTTCCTAAGATAGAATAAATTTTTACCTGAAGACCCGTTACATTTGGCAATACAAAATGAATAAAATCATTAGCAGGATTTGGATAAACTAAGAGTTCATCTAAGCCATCTATTGCATTCAAATTATTTAAGGTAGCATCATATTGCACTTGGGCATTTTTTAGAATCCAATTTTCTGGATCAACGAGAATACTTGTAACAGAATCAGTGAATGTATACTCAAAACCTTCAGAAGCAAGCGAATTATTTGCATACACGATAGTATCTGCAGCACCGCTACGTTTAATTAAAATAGGGATAGCTAAGGTAAACACATTAGAAGCATTTTGAGTATTACTTTGCAAAATTCTTAGCTGTAATTTAGCGCCTATATAATTCCACTTTACCTGATAAGTTGGGAAGCCTACACCATAAATCCATTGATTAAAGAAAAAATCCATGTTTTTACCGCTTAACTCGCTGCACAATTTCGCTAAATCTGCCGTGGTAGCATTGCTATTTCCAAACCTATCAAAATAGGTTTTACATACATTAAAAAACATACTATCACCTAACAAGTAATGCAAAACCCTAACAGCAGAACCACCCTTTTCATAGGTTAATGCACTCGAAAAAATTCGATTTACATTGGTAGTATCTGTTACATATACTGAACCAATTCCAGACTTGGCAGCGTTATGCATACCATTTAAAACACTTAATGCATTTGCAGGAGAATTTAAATACTTAGCAGCAAGATATTCAGTATAACTTGCAAAGCCTTCATTCAACCAAATATCACTCCAAGTGGCGCAGGTAACATGGTTGCCAAACCATTGGTGACCCAACTCATGAGCCACAATCCCAAAATTAAAAATACCCATAGAACTCATTGTTTGATGCTCCATTCCGCCACTAAATGGTGCCATCATATGTCCATATTTCTCTTTGTAATAAGGGTACACACCAAATAAATCTGAAAACAACTCCAATTGCTTTGCAGTAATGTCTATGCTCGCTTTATTGTTATTGTATGCAGTAGCGTTATAAATATAATTTTGAATGAACACACTATCTAAGATTTGCTTGGGTTTTGCATAACTAATGTACTCACGGTATTGCCCAACAGTTACCGCCACCAAATAATAATTCATTGGATAACGAGTTTGCCAATGATAGGTATGTTTTCCATTAGCCTGTGCTTCTATTGAAACCAATAAACCGTTTGAACCAACTTTGTTATTACTATCTGTAGTGATAGAAATAAAACAAGAATCTATTTTATCCTTTAAAGACTGCTTACATGGCCACCACTCATAGGCGCTATAAGGTTCACTTAAACTCCAAGAAATTTGATTGCCATATGTTGGCGAGGCCCTATTGCTGTAGCCATTCCCAATGGCAGCACCGCCAGAATTGGGTGCCGTACCCCTGTAAAATATTTGTACCTTAACAAGTTGGTTCAAACCGATAGGTACTGGTAATTTTACCGCAGCTAAGTGATCTAAACGTTGGAAGCTAAGCTTAGACCCCGTCTCATCTAATACAGAGTCTATGGTAAAATTAGCATGCAATTGAAAAAGGAATGTATCTAAATTACTAACCCGTGAAAGGGCATGAGTAATTACATGACCTGCAATTTGTGTGTTTGTTCGCTCCAATTGAAGATTTAAGTGATGAAAAACCACATCATATTGCTCCATTTTTTCCATTTCAAATAAAAATGCATTTCGTTTTTGCATTTCTCTTTCAAAAGATGCCTGTTTATGAAGTGCGCAGCTGTGTTGTGCGCGCAACAGAGAATGGTTTATTCCGCAAACCAATAGTAGAATAATTAAATGTTTTTTCATAAATGGGTAGCAAGCTACATTTTTATATTTAATTTTTGCAGATGACGGCAATTTTAATAGTTTTGCCACCCCTAACGGAGAGATGTCTGAGTGGTCGAAAGAGCAAGCCTGGAAAGTTTGTATACGCGCAAGTGTATCGAGGGTTCGAATCCCTCTCTCTCCGCAAAAATCCAAAAAGTCTTTTTTGCGAACTAAAAAGATGGCAAATCAATTCCAGTTAATTTACAAAAACAGAATTTTTTTACATCAATTTTATAAAAACACCTGAGCAGCTCATTAAAAATTTTTATAAAATTTAAGCCATTAACAAATTTTGCCTGTTTATTATCCTCAAAAGTTTACACTTTTGACTTTAGCTTAATACTTGAAAAGTAGTTAGTTGTAATAATAATTGCGACATTTTTAAATCAATGCACCTCAAAAGCCTTTGTAAAATAAGGCATTCAAGTTTCTGTTTTGTCATCATGTAGCATGCCCGCACTGCAACAAAACCAACTTTGTTATGTGGTAAAAAAATGCCAAATAAGGGTAAAATTATGGGTTTGACCCTAAGACTTATTTAAAACAAAAAGAGCTTCATAAAATCAAAATTTCACTTATAATAAAATCAGTTTATCCTTTAATATCTAGGCTTATAGTAATTTAATCTGTCTTAGTTAAACTATTAATCAAAGATAAAACATGTATAAAAGTTATTCACAACATCATGGAGTAAGTTCTTGATTTAAGGTGGTGAAATTTTCTCCTTTATACAGATAGCCCCTATCTTTACCCCTTGAAATACAAGTGTCCTCATTAAATATGAATACAAATACGGATATGGAATATCGAATTTTTACAGTACCAAAATTGCGGTTACTTTATGTTATTATGCTACTTTGCCTCTTTGGGTTTCAGTCGGCATTAGCTAGCGCACCTCCGCCTACTCAGCTAGTTTCAACAGCAGATACCGCTTATGTTAACGGATACATTGGCAATAATAATTTATTGCAAGTATTTGCCAATGATTCATTCAATAATATGCCGTTAACAGGTTCAACGGTTATTGTAACATATTCAACTACTAACTCCAAAATAACATTAGATACTGCAACAGGTATTGTAAGTGTTGCCCCATTGTTAACTGCAGGTACTTATTCCATTACCTATACACTCAAAGACCCATTAGATACCACAAACCAATCTAGTGCACAAGTAATTATATTTGTTAGTGCGCCTAGTATTAATGCCACAGGAGAATCTGCCACTGCTGCCTCTTATGCCGGTGCTTCAAACCTATTAAATGTACTAAACAATGATAGCATACATACTTCTCTAGTAGGCCTTAGCCAAATAGCTTTAACCATTGTAAGCAATGCCGCGCATGCAGGTGTTACTTTAAATACTAGTTCAGGCCTTGTTTCTGTTGCTCCTTATACGCCTGCCGGAAACTATACCATTCAATATAGAATTTGTGATACCTTAAATACCAGCAATTGCGAT
>CANHDN010000109.1 GCA_947459415.1 Bacteroidota bacterium | reverse complement strand
CGTAGGTTCGAGTCCTGCCTCCGCAACTAAAAGAAACCAGCTTCGGCTGGTTTTTTATTTTTCTACCCTATATGCAAACATTTTATACCTACGTGCTTTATTCAAAAGCACATGACAAAATTTATATTGGATTTACATCTAATTTAGAGGGTAGATTACGTTATCATAATCATTTTGCAACTAAAGGTTACACCATAAAATTTAGGCCTTGGGAGTTGGTTTTTTCAGAGAGTTTTTCTCAGAAGGGAGAAGCGATGAAAAGGGAGAAGCAACTTAAATCTGCGAATGGAAGGATATTTATAAGAAGCTTAATTTTAATTAACTAATTATTGACTGGCTCGTTGGGCTCATATCCGCTAGCCAGCGGACGTTGGTTCGAGTCCTGCCTCCGCAACTAAAAGAAACCAGCTTCGGCTGGTTTTTTTGTTTCCCACACACTCTATTTTTGGTTCAGCCCGAAAAAACAGGTGTTGAAAATGATTATTTGTTAAGGGAAATTTTAACTCCGATTTGCAACAATAGGTTTGATAGGGGTAAGTTGATTCTAGCCGATTCTTTTGCCTGATTTGGATTTGGGGTATTGCCAGAGTCAACACGGGTATATTTATCAGAAAATTCGGTGATTTTTTCGCGATTTGAGTAGGTGTTTAATATATCGTTTCCATTTAACTCAGCTTCCACCATTTCTGATTTTTTTGGTTTGTAATTTATCGACTGAATACTAGCTTCAGCGTAAATACTAATTTGTTGGTTTAACTCATGCACCACACCAATTGCTCCATTTGCGCCCCAAGCCAGGCCTCCATTAGTAATAAATTTGGTGTATTCTTTGCTGCTGATATTATTCATTGAACTTTCTGTGGTATTCTCAGATCTTACACTTCCAATGCCCATTACTATTCCAAGTCGCATATATGGATTAAGTTTTGGAGCACTCGCTTTTAAAATGAAAGAAGGATTTATAAATAGCATTCTGCTATAAATAGTTGAGGTTAGATTATCGTAGGTGTTATTCATATTAAGATTGGTGCTTTCATCAGTTAATTCGTATTTGTGTCCAAATAAATAGTTAACACCTATTTCAGCACCTATATTTTCCGAGAAATCATATCCAATGGCAGCTCCAAAATTTAAGCCGGTTCCTAAGCCTATATTTTTACTCGTTGTGGTAGTAGTGGTAAATGTAGAACTTGTATTTGAAACTGTATTTTGGCCTGAGCTTGGATTTGAAGAAATTTGGTAGCCGGATTGAAATTTTAAATATGCATTTTGTGTAAATGATTTGCTAGATGCAAGAATTAAAATACTAAATAAAATTATTGATTTAATGTTCTTGTTGAAACTGGCTGCTGAAACAGGCTGTGTGTTATTCTTTATCATAGAACAAAATTATTAAATTCTGATTTAAATGCCATATAAAAACCCTATTCAGTAATGCGATGATTTCAATTCGTTTAAATCAATATTAAAATCCTATTTACCTGATTTTCTTAAATCCCTTTTATATATTGAGTTTGCAAGATTTTTGGGTAAATTGGATGGTAGATTTAAATGAAACGCTGAAAAAGAAAGTTTTTGATTATATAATTTGGCTGTTGATTAATCCAAACAAAATTTCAAGGCCTTGAAACAAAACTATTTTTTAACCATTTAAAAGAAACAAAAAAATGAGATTTTCTACCCTTAGTGCAAGTCTACTTGTCCATACGATATGTTTTGGGCAAAGCACACTCTACAAACAGACCAACAAAATTATGGAATATCAATTTGCTGTAGCTGATTCCGCTGCAATTAGGCAGATGAGCGAAAGTGAAAAGATAAAATTTGAATTAAAGTATGTAGAGAAATCATACACCAGAACCATTAACAATCAGTTTGAATCTAGCATTGAAGTAAAAATTGACAGTAATGATTTTAAGAAAGACTGGATGAAACTTCCTGCTAAATATAGATATACCCAATCGGGCATAGATATGATTGGTTCAGACAATCTAGTTACAAAAACACTTCCTTATACTGCTGATGAATTAGCCTTTATTACAGATGAAAAAGCAGGCATGGAAGAAAAAGGTTTTCATCCTGGCATAGTTAGTTTTCCGAGTTTTGATGCTGCTACTATTCAATTGCTATCCTCTGAAAATATTATGGTAAGCAATTTACCTACAGGTGAGATTAAAGTGCGTAATGGCAGTACAAGTACCATTTACAATACCTTTAAGAGAACCATTGTTACAGAATACACCGATGGCGATGGAATAAAATGTAAAGAAACATTGGGTTATGAACCATTGGGAACAGATAAAGGCTTTTTATTAAAGATTAAGAAGTTGGAAAGATTTGTTACAACCAATGCAGGTAAATGTATTACTGAAACTAGGCTTACTTATTATACCGATTATGCTATCAGTGATCCTGGCAATTTGCTGAATAAAGCTGTAGGAAGAAAGGATGTAGTTAACCTCTTTCCTAACCCTAATGATGGTGTTTTTACGGTGAAGGTATCGTTAAAAGACGATGCGAATATTGCTAGTGTAAAAATAATTAATGCCCTGAACGGGAATCCAATTACAGTCAATCATAATAACCAGCAAACTTTTTTGGTAGATATGCCAAACTTGGCCGCAGGCAATTATGTTTTGCAGATTATCAGCAGTAATCAACGTATTATCAATACCAATTTTATTAAAAACTAAAACCCCTTAATCTTATAATGCCCATGAAAAAATTAAATTTTGCAGCCATAGCTGGTTTTTTGCTATGTGCGCACATCCATGTTGTTATAGCACAAAATAATCTACAATCAGATAGCATACAATTGTTGTTTCCAAATCAGCAAAAACTTCAAACAGAATTAGAAAAGTTCGGCATGAAGATGCTAGCGTTTCCAGCAGAGCAAACATGCCCTAGTCTTGGTTCAGCTCGCATTCAAAAATTTCCTATAGAAGGGGTTAATCCACCAATGGATAATCCTACTTTAAAATTTGGTCATTTTCCGCCGGGTTTTGGAAAAGACCGAGATATCAATATTTTTTGGTTACATGGTTTAAATGGTAATACAGGAAGTTGGGATGTGGCAGCTCATGCAACTCAATTTGGATACCCTGATATTTTTCCAGCTAGAAAGGCCAGGTCTATCAGAGGTCCGGCTAGCTCCAGCTCGCATGCCGTTCAGTTCTATAGTGAAAATTTGGGAATAACAGGAGCGGCTCGGGATTTAGAGAATGCAGCACCCCTTTATTTAAATAATAGTAATAAAACTAAATGGGATTATATCATTGCGCATAGCCAGGGTGGTATTGTTGGAAGAGAATGGCTCAGACAAATGGATCAATCTCCAGCCAGTTTTCAAAGATTTGCAAATGGTCTAGTTACATTTGGAACATCCCATGCTGGGGCAGAAATCCTTAATAATACGAGGCCAAATATGCGGAATAAATTACCCAACTTCTTTAAAGAAGCCTGCACCGCTTTGGGTGGCGCATTGGTAGTACCCAAAATAAATAGCAACCTTTATACTCGCTTGTTAATTTCAAATGACATGAGACAAATGTTAATGAATTCTGCCTGCGGATTATCTTCCAATTTAATTATTCCTTTTGCATTAGATAATTATTTTAAAGCTACTACGAATGATTTTTATGTGGGAGCTCCATTTTTAGTTGGAACCGCAACTAAGCAAGGCTTGTCTCAATATGAATTAGACGTGCCTGTGGTGCAATATTATGGTATTGAACAACAGCCTGTGATGTGGAGATTTATGAGCTCAAGTTTAAAAATAGGTCATGATTATCTAGACAATGATCAGAAAATTTTTGGTTATGATAAAGATGAGCAGTTACAAGAAAAAGTGGAAGAAATGATTGCTGATTTTGATGCAAGGGCTATGCTGCAAGATAGACAGGCTGAGCACTATAGGAAACTAGAAATTGGATTATATTCAGGAACTATCTTGGTGCCAGTTATGCTGCCTTTTGCTATCTTAACAACTACTCGGAAAAACGCTGCAATAGAAAATAAACATGCATTTTTAAAAGCGAAAAACTGGTTGTCTGATGCAAATGAGGTCTATCAAATTGAACTATTGGGTGAGAAACTTACTAAAACAGAATTAGAATGTCATTTGATTGAAGAATTAGAATGTCATGACCCTGTAAATAATCCGAAAGGAATGATGCCTCCTGTTAAACTTAGGATTGAAAAAAAATACAAAGGAGTTGGTGCGTTTTGTACAGATAAAAGTATTGCAAGTAAATATACCAATTTTGAATTTCCTGGCAATGATGGAACGCTTTGGAAAGGAAATTGTGAGGGGGTTCAAACATTTTATGCGACTTTCAAAACGGTATTTGTGGCGCCTGAAAATGATGGTGTAGTTTTAGCCAATTCTGCCGCACATAGATTAAAAGTGAAGCAAGGAGTTTCTCATGCAATCAAATTAATGCCAAATACAAATCATGATCAAATGAAGAATTCTACAGAAACAAAGTTGGCATTAACAGAACTTTACGATGGTAAAATGGGTCATTTCTTTTCAATAGATTTTAGATAAACATGAAACAAAAATTATATTTTTTATACTCAACTTTAGTAGGAATTACTATATTTCTATCAAGTTGTAAGGTGCGGGAGAGAATTCCCGCACCTTCTACTCCGGCAGATTCTACAACGATGGATACTGTTTGGCGAACTCAAATAAATGATTATAGTATTACGCCCATGTTAAATAGTGAAGGGGATGTATTGTCTAGTAAGATGTTTAGTTCCTCTGGGGAAGTATTTCAATTATTTGATGGAAAAACAGGAAAGTTAAAATGGGAATGGAAGGATTATTTTTCACCTGAATCTGGTTTTAAAGGGAGTAATCATGTTTTATACAAAGACGTGTTGGTATTGTCGAGAAAAAATACAAGCTATGCTGTAGATGCAATCACCGGGAAAACCATATGGCGTGATTATCAAAATGATTTATTCGGAGATAATTTTTTAACTGGAGATGAGGATGGCTTTATTTACCATTCTTTTAGGCCAATGAACCTCGATAATAGATTTGTCTACATCTGGAGAACACGATATGATCAATTGAGTTGGGAGCAGGTATGTGTTTTTGAGGAACCAATGCCGCTAGATCGCATCCGAACAGGAAATATGATTATAGCAAAGAACAAAGAAGGTGAGAAAGTTTTAATTTATACCTTACACATATTTAGAGAGATCAATGGAGAAACCAAAGAGATGAGTAGGGTAATAGCTTATAACCTGCATACCAGAAAAGTCATATGGAATCATGATAATAGTAAACAAGATATAAATTTAACTTTTTGGAAAACAAGCATGGTTTCTAAGGGTAATACAGTATTTATTTTTGGTGTAATTGGCCAAGAATATGTCTTGAATGCTTATCAGGTTGATACGGGTAAATTGCTTTGGTCAAAATCAATTCCAGATTTTGGCTTAGGCTTGTATCTGTATAAAGATTTAATTATTCCGCTAATAAACAGAACCAGAATGGTGGAGGCTTTAGATATAAATACTGGAAATGCCAAATGGGTTCAGCCCTTTAACGATAAACCTATTTATCAAATAAATTTTGATTTTGATGATTCTAAGGTGTACAAGAATTTTCTGATCTCTACTGTTTGTGATAAACTTCTGGCATTAGATCTTGAAAATGGCAGAGTGGTTTATTATGAAAAGCCAAAAGTAATGTACAATTGTTTACAATACGGTTTGGCTATTAATGAAGACAAGAGGTGGTTCTATATTCAAGATAGAAAATTTATAAATTGTTATAAAATACCTTTTCAAATTAAATAATCTAATGAATGATTATTCAGGAATAGCTCCATAGCTTTGAATTACTTTTTTTTCAAAATCTAGCCATTCTTGCCAACGTTCATCTACTTTTACTCCTGTGCCATATTTTTTGGCATAGGATAAAAAGGTAGTATAGTGATTGGCCTCACTTTCCATTAAATCGCGGTAGAATTTTGCGAGTTCAGGATCTTTAATATGTTCGGATAAAACCTTAAATCTTTCGCAGCTGCGCGCTTCTATCAGTGCAGAAAACAGCATTCTGTCTACAAAAGCTGAAGTTCTGCTTCCATCTTTTTTAAGAAATTTAAATAACTCATTTACGTATGGGTCTTTGCGCTCACGGGCTAAGGTAAAACCTCTTGCCATAATAATATTGTGAACTAATTGAAAATGTTCTACCTCTTCTTTGGCAATGGCCAACATATCTGCTACTAAATCTGCATGCTCAGAATTATTAGTTACCACAGATAATGCATTGCTGGCTGCTTTTTGTTCTGCCCAAGCATGGTCGCTTAAAATTTCTTCAATATTGCTTTCTACCAGTTGCGCCCAGCGCGGATCGGTAGGGAGTTTTAATCTTAACATATTCTAAAGGCAAAAGTACTTAATACGAATAATAAATTAATGCTTTTATTTGTAAACTCATGGCAGAAAAAGCAATTTTATTAGTTATTGGTTATGTTTGGCCTGAACCAAACTCTAGTGCAGCTGGCAATAGAATGATTCAGCTATTACAGTTGTTTCAACAAGCTCAATATAATATTGTTTTTGCCTCTGCCGCACAGAAAAGTTCTTATGAGTATAACTTAGCAGATTTGGGTATAGAAGAAAAAGCCATTCTGCTCAATCATTCATCATTCGACGAGTTTCTTGTTAACTTGCAACCACAGCTGGTATTATTTGACAGGTATTTTATAGAGGAACAATTTGGGTGGAGAATTAGTAAAATTTGTCCTAAGGCAATAAAAATATTAGATACTGAAGATTTACATTTTCTCCGTCATGCAAGGCAAAAGGCTTGGAAAGAAAATAGATTGGAAAATATCAGTGATTTGCAAAGTGACTATGCCAAAAGAGAAATTGCTAGTATTTTACGCTGCGATACTACCTTAGTGATTTCAAGATATGAACTAGATTTGCTAGTAAATGTTTTTAAAATAGATGCCAACTTATTGTTTTATCTACCCCTTCTAATAGAACCACATTCCAATACATTGCCTGCATTCGAGGAGCGCACAGATTTTATTTTTATAGGAAATTTTTTACATGAGCCCAATTGGCAAGCAGTAAGGTATTTAAAAGAACAAGTTTGGCCTATCCTTGGTAAATTATTGCCTCAGGTTTCTATGCAAATTTATGGTGCTTATCCCTCTCAAAAGGTTTTGCAATTGCATGAGCCGAAACAAGGTTTTTTTATTCAAGGACGTGCAACTCATGCTGCTCAAAAAGTTCAGGAGGCTCGGGTTTCTTTGGCACCCCTCATTTTTGGTGCTGGATTAAAGGGTAAATTATTAGAGGCGATGCAAAATGGGACGCCTTCTGTAACAACGTGGGTAGGTGCAGAAGGAATTGAGACTGAAGATAATTGGCCCGGATTTATTGCGAGTACCCCTGAAACTTTTGCTAAAGCTGCAGTGCAATTATATACTAATCCTGATAGTTGGATGCAGGCTCAAAATAGAGGTTTTGAAATCCTTCAAACCCAATTTAGAAAAGATTTATTTGCTGATTCATTTATTGATCACATTTCTTTTTTAAGGGAACATATCGTTTCTCATAGAGAAGCTAATTTTATAGGTGCTATATTACAACATCACACTATGGCAAGTACAACCTATCTTAGCCGTTGGATTGAGGAAAAGTCTAAGCATGTTTGATCCAATATTTTTTGCCATAACTGCATAATATTTCTTCCCCAGCTTTAATTTTTTTGCTAGCTATTAAACAAACTTTACCTTTTTCATTGAGTACAATTTTAGCGTTATTTTTGTTGGTTCCTATTTCATTTCCTTGGGCGTCGTTGGCAAATCTGGCAAAACAATTACTGTTAATTGAATCTAAAATTTTCCCATTTGGAAGCACAATAAAGTATTGGTTTGCATTCCTGTTAACTCGTTTTTTTGCCTCTAATTGTGAAATAATTTCACCACCATAATTACAAATAATTTCGTCTTTAAAAATAGTGATGGCACTAAATAAACCCAAGCCAGCCGTGCTTATATTGGAGTTGGTAACAT
>CANHDN010000108.1 GCA_947459415.1 Bacteroidota bacterium | reverse complement strand
GAAACTATTTCTCCCGGAGTCAAAACCGGATAGACCGTGATGTTAATCGTTTGGCTTTGAGGAGATTGGCAGTTTTGAAAAATGCAATGGGCCGAAATACTGAAACTGTTTGTTGCCGTAATTTGAATACTCGCACCCGTAAGTCCGTTGTTCCAAATTATATTTCCAGAACAATTAGTGGCCGAAATGGAAACGGTTTCAGCATTGCAAAATTTGGTTTTTGAGGTGGTTAGTACTGGAGGATTTATTGGATTTTCGTTTACTGTAATGGTAACGGAATTGCTAGAAATGGTGCTACAAGTTCCTTTTACACAGTTAGCTGTGTAAATGGAGGTTATCAATGGGTTTACATCAACCTGGAGTCCAGTTTTCCCGTCCGACCAATTCAATATTCCAGAACAGTTTACTGCCTGTAGTGTGGTTTTCTGTCCTTTACAAATCGTTGCATTTCCAGAAAGAGTTGGAACTTCTGGAGTTTCTATTGTAAGTTGAGAACCCGAAGTTGAGGTGTTTATAATACAGGTGTTTCCTCCGCCGTTGTCAAAAGTTATTCTACACCTGTAGTATCCGGCCCTAGCAGCTAAAACATTGCTCAAGTTTAAGGACTCCGTATTTTCGTTCAAAACGTCCGTGAATGACACTGAAGTTCCGACTCTATATTGCCATTGGTAGGTTTTGTTGGAGCCAACTATGATGAACTCATTTAAATTGAAAAAGACCGAGGAGTTTTCACAAACTGTTTTAGAAGAACCACTGCCAGTTATAGAATTAACAAATAATGTTGCCTCTTGGGTATATATCGCACAATTGCCTTTGCTAAGTTTTGCTCTATAAATTGTCCGGTGAGGATTCGCCGCATTTCCGATGTTTTCTATCCTAAGGTTAGGCAAATTTTCACCAGCTATAGTTTCAAATACTGTGCTGTTCGGCAGTTTTTTCTCCCATACTATCTGGTCATAATTTGCGGCGGCTAACGTAAAGTTGGCAATGTTAGTCCTACATCTACTGATATTTGAGGGTTGTTGTGTAATAATTACGCCTGGAATTTGGCCAACCAAACTAGTTTTCTCTCCTACGCAACCTTCGGCATCGCTAACTTGTAAGACGTAAGAACCCACTGCCAAGTTGCTGAAATTTCCCGAGGTATTTGATACGCCATTTTGAGAAAATAAGTAAGGCGGTACTCCATTAGTTACACTGTAAATTAATTGTCCATCTTGTAGACCAGCACAGCTGGTATTGGTAATTTGGGCTGAGATTTCTAAGTCGGGTTTTATGGTAATTTGACTAGCTATTCGGGGCGTTTCACAATAGGTGTTGTTGGTAGTGATACCATAGGCTACAAACCATGTCTGCTCACTGCTCACATTATTTATGGTGTATCTTGCACCCAAAGAACTAATAAATGGTCCGTTTTCTGAGTTGTACCATGCATAATTCCCACCGTTAAAGGATCCGCTCGCTTCTAGGTTTATGTTGGTGTTTTTGCATATTTCGTTCTGAACTTGTAAGGTTGGAGAGTTCGCAAGTTCGGGATGAAGTGAGGTAATTGATACTTCTGAAATTGCTGAACAGTATCCTTTTGTGGCAGTAATTTTATATATTCCTCCGCCATTGAATTCAAATATACCAGTAAGGTTGGCATCAACTTTAGCCGTATTTTTGAATAATTCAAAAGAAATACCGCTTGTAACAGATGGTGAAACTGTTGTATTTATAAAGCCTGTTCTGTTGAATAAACCTGAAGAACATACTTCTGTTTTGTCGGTGAGAATATTTATCACAAATGGTTCAGTTGTGGATACTTGAGTGGTACTTTTGGGGCTTTCGCACAGGTTACTGTTTTTCTGAGAAACATAAAATGTTTTGGTGAAAATACTGCTAATGTCTATTTCATTGGAAGTCAACTCGGTCTGTTTATCATCAAACCAATGCAAACTGTGGTTTGATAGAGGAGTTGCCACCAAACTGCTTGGTACAATACTTTTACAAAAACCTTGATTGGCAGCCACTGAGGGCGTTACAGGCAATGCATCTACAGACAAAAGTACTTCGTTGGTGAATGTAACAGGTTCACAATCAGAGCTTATTTTGCACTTAATTAGAGAGTTATCAAAAGCTATAGGTACATTCTCTAATATCAATTCTGGCGAATTGGTGCCGGTGATAGCCCCGTTTCTACTCCATTCGTAGTTTAAAGTTCCCGTTCCGGTAGCTTCTACTTGCAGTTTAGTACTACCGTTTTGGCAAACAATGGTTTGTACGGGCTGTTTTGTGATTTGTATTTTGGGGAGAACTTGCAAGAAGGCATTTTCAGATATTTCGCTGCCACATACGCCAGTTACTTCTACTTTATAATTGGCTTGATCTGTCGTTTTAATGTTCTCTAAAATGATAGAATCGGAAGTTTCAGTAGGCAAAAGCAAATCGTTTTTATACCACTTAAAACTTGCTGGATTTTCAGCGTTATACTGGACTTGAAAGGTTTGATCTGTAGCTTCACACAAACTAGTGGCAAGCGGTGCATGTAATATTTTTGTAGCCGTTTTTATGTGCAAATTCACCACGCTGGTTTCTGAAAAACAATGCTGATTTTTGGTGAATACCTTAAATGTATAGTCACCGCTACTCAAGTCATTTGGCAGATTAACATCAAAATTATCTGTAAATGTTGCCGAAAGGACATCGGTAAAGTTGGGTATCGAAGGAGTGTGTTTTAAGACATAAACATCCAGTGGAGCGTTGTTTATGTTCTGGAAATTCAAAGTAAATTTAGCTTCTTTTGGACAAATACTTAGGTTTTTTTCGAAATCCTGCAACGGAAGTGGTCTAATCACAGCTTGGAAAGTACGTTTATAACTTTCGCATCCATGGGCGTCTTTTAGGCTATAGAAAAACTTCGTAGTTGTTGAAAGTGTTGGGCTCGTAAAGTTGAGGTTGTCACTGATTATTGGATTGGTGGTGCTATCGGCATACCAAAATATTTTGTTTGAAGAAACTACAGAACTCGTGATTTTGCCTGTCCCACAGCTAAAAGCATCGTTGATTTGCACAGGTCGGGCTGGTCTTGGTCGAATGGTATAATTGGTTCTTTCAGCAGATTTTATACAAGTTCCAGAGCTTCTTGTACCATCTGAATTCTGGGTTAAATTGATGTAGCTTACATTTAATTTGTAGGAATTCTCGTTGGGTAGAATTCCGTTTACCTTTAGGACGTCAGTATTTGAATTTTCAAACCTTAAAGATTTTTGTATTGAAGTATAGCCAGGTTCGGATGTTTGTCTTAGTTGCCAATCGTAGTTGGTGACAGTTCCAACGTTTAAGGCCACAGAAAATTGAACATTCTGACCTTCACAGAAGGCAGTGCTAGTGGTTGGACTTACTACTGTACTCAATTGATTCACAAATAATTGTGCTGAGTTACTATAGTTTTCACAATTGTTTACATCTTTTACCAAGCATCTAAAACTTTTTCCATTTTCATTATTAGCCAAATTGAGAACATTCATACTATTGCCGGTGGTGCCAGAGTATTCAGACCCATTGGTAATATTCTGAAATACTCCTCCTGTGTTGATTTGCCATTGGTAGGTTAAACTTCCTATGCCCGAAGAAGAAACACGAAAGATGGCATTCAAACCGCTGCACTGTGTAATATCAAGCGGCTGAAAGTTAAAAGTGGGTCTCTGTGGCGATATGGTTAAATCATTGCTGATCAGTTCGGATACATTCTTTAAAACAATCACTCTTGTGGTGACATTTTCCCTTACTCCGAAAAAGGTATGACTGATTACGGCTGGAGAAGTACTTATTGAGCCCGAAGCACCGCTGATATTTTCCCAAAGATTGGTTGTTTCGTTTCGTATTTGAAACCGATAGGCGTCGGCATTCGCCACGTTTGCGGTTATGGTCATTTGCCCATCATAACAGACAAAACTCGTGGCAAAATTCAGATTATTTACAAAGCTTGGGCTTTGCGAATACCCTGTAAAACAACAAAATGTGAATAAAATAATGATTTTTATAGTTATGTATCTCATAGCGGGAGATTAATTTTTAAATTTAATAATTCCTTCTAAATTCAAAAAATATGAGAGATATTTTTTGAAAATTTTATTTGGAATGTTTTATTTATCTTGACCTCCTAAAACAAAAATGCCGACTAAGAAGTCGGCACGTTTGCATTTATTCTAACCATTATGAATTAAAATCTTTAATCAATATCTGTTGTATTTCTTAGACCTTATAAGCGTAAAAAGCTCGTAAAGACCAAGAATAAGTAAAAGCGGCAAAATAAAGATAATGTCTATCCTATAGAGGGTTAGACCAAAGTCTCCAGGGATGTCTAAATAACTTAATAAATTCATTTTTATTACTTTTTGTGTTGCAAAATAAATATCAAAAAAATGATATTTTTACCGTAAAAAGCCTACCTTTCTTAAAGGTAAACTACGGAATTCTGACGTGAGGGGGTTCAAAAAGTAACCTAAAATTTTAACAAATAATTATTTTTTTTAACAATAAGATGCCTAAATACTTCATTGAAAGGGCTTTGTGAATTTATGAATATATTGAGTTACTTCTAGATTGTTATCAGCTTACAAAAAAAACAAGCAATTTTTATTATTAGGCATGAATTGCCCTTCTTAATTTCTGTGTCGCTTAGGAATATGTACTGAATAATTATGGTTTTAGGTTTAATTGTGGTATTGAGCTTTGTCAATCTTCTATTATTGTGGCATACAATCTCTCAAGGCACTTCCTAAATAAGGTACACATTTTGGCAAATCTGATTTTCTAATTGCTTGTTTAAATATAAAATGAATGACATTTTTAGTCAATTTTGGTTTTTTGTGTTTTTTTTATGTAAAATAGACAAATAATCAGGATTTGGAGATGGGTTAATAATCTTAAGAGTTTTCCTTGTGTGTTTAGTGTAAGATTTATATTCTGCTGCTGAAACCGGCCACAGCCCGTCAATAGGAAATATCCTTTACATAACGTGGTTTTAATATTTTTTAGTACTGAAGAAGCCCGTTTTTGAGAAGAAAACGGGTAAAACCACCACAAAATTAACTACTTACTCACCTGCAGAAAATGCCGCTTAAATCTCCTGAGTTGCTACTTTGCAGAGTTTGATGCCGAACTCGTTTCGTCGAAGAAGCGTTTAAGCTTCCAGCATATCAAAAAATTCCCAATTTGACTTGCCGCTTAGTGTGGGTTTTCTTCTATTCTGCTAAATGTTGTGTGCCGTACTTCTCATTTTCGTATGTATTACACTTTACATGCTTTCCAACTGAAAAATATCAACATCCTATATTTGGGTTTGATATTATATGTACCGAAAAGAAAGCATTGGCAGCATTTATGGATTGGAGTCCCGTTGATAACACAACTACCATAGAAAGTAGATATAAATTTGAAAAACCATATCCCCCACCTGAATGGGCTAAACTAATATTTTCCCCAGCTGCCTTAGCAATAATTCCAAATGATTACGAAATGCATGGTTTATCAAATAATGTGATTGAAAGTTTTGAACTATATTTGGATGTATTAAATAATTCAAAAGAATCATAAGATAGGACTGATTACATAATAGCAGCTCAAAACCGACATAGTAAAAATCAACAAAAGAATGAGAGAACTTTTAATGTACTAAAAGCAAAATTAGGACTAGAAGATGCTTCATAGCTTTATAGAAAACATATTATTTCCTAAAATAAAATAACCAATGGGATTTAACCAATGTTATCTTAGAAATGTGGAAAATTTAAGTGAGGAGTTTAATAGAAATGGATTAGAATCATTTGTAAAACGATATCAGAAATACGATTCATTAACCGGCTCTACTCAATCATTTGACTTTTTAGAATCAAAAATTAAACAACATGAAGAAAGTATTAATAATCCTATCAGTATTTATATTAGGATGTAGTAAGGAAGATATACCAACCGAAATACCAACTCTCTTGGAAAACATAAATGAATTTAAAGGATATATAGTTGCCCCAAATGCTAAACAATTAGGAACTGAATATTGGGAGAATACGAATGTATTAAGTGATTTAATTATAGCTGTTTATCAAAAAAACTACGAACAATTTGATTCGTTTAGAGCATATACTGTTTTTTCTACCGCAATTTGTAATGGTGATTTCAATAACGATGGTTATGTAGATGTATTTAATGCGGGTACTGCATATAATGGTAAAAAAGCTAATTTATCATTTTTGATTTGGAATTCAGTATCATTAGAATTTGAAGAAAAGAATCTATTAAATACTAAAATAGATTTTATTGGTGCACCATATAAAGTTACACCTGTATATTTGAATGATGATAATTACGTTGATTTGGTTATTCACGGACACGCTGATGAGGGTAGGGAAAATACAAATGAACCCGTTTCATTATGTTTAAGTGATGGCAAAGGTGGATATGATTTGGTTAAATTGGAATTAGAACCAAAGTATTTATCGGATATGTTTACGCATGAGAGTGGTGATGTTGCGGATATCAATAATGATGGTAGACCTGATTTATTTGTTGTTGCTAATTCGCATTCATATATTTTCTGGGGTACAGTATCTTATCCATACTTTACCAATGTTAATTTTGCACACTTTGCTTCAGATACAAAAAACTATACATCCAATAATTCATTTGGTGAAAGTGTTAGTATATTAAATGGTTCTTTTGGTTGCAGATTATTAGATTTAAATAAAGATGGAATGAAAGACTTATTTGTTGCTGGTCAATCGGAAAATACGATTCTACTTAACAAAGGTAAAGGCCGTTTTGTTAGTAATGGTGCAATCAAAATACCATTTCCACAAAATAACATGAATGTATTTGATTATATTGTAGATGATTTAAATAATGATGGATTAAATGATATTATTACTTTGAATGCTGAATCGTATAAAAAATGGAATATAGAAATATACTTTCAGAAAAGCGATGGTTCTTTTATTGTTGATAACAATGCAATAGAATACACAATTAATATACAAAGGCCAAATTGGAAAAATAAATTGATTTATTATGATTTCGATGGCGACGGTAAAAAGGATATAACATATTCAGATGCTGGCATTAATGCATATACTAATAAAGCTATTATCAATGATATTAAATTAAAGAGTGTGTTTATTCGTTCCAATAATAAATTTATAGAAAAAGATTTTTATCAGTATGACGTCTATGCTAATAAATTAAAAGAAAAATACTACGGCAAATAGATTAGGATACTTGATTTTTTTTAGTATCATTCCTTAAATCTTGAAACAAATGGCATACAATAAATTCAGATAGTGAACTCATTTAAATTGAAAAAGACCGAGGAGTTTTCACAAACTGTTTTAGAAGAACCAGTGCCAGTTATAGAATTAACAAACAATGTTGCCTCTTGGGTATATATCGCACTGTAATACGTCGGACAGTTATAAAATAAAATTGTCAGAGGGAATAAAACTTTAAATAAAACGAAGCCGACGACAGAAAGGTCTTGATACGCAATTCCTTTTTTGCCAAATCTTTGCTTTATGTAAGTTCCAAGAAATACAAATTGAGAAATTGCTAAAAACAGTCGAAGAATTTTTTCAATTCCAATATCGTCATGTTGTTCGTTATCCCAAATTACTATTAAATTCCTAATTCTCTTATCAATCGCTCCTTTTGTCGGTTGTTCGTCCACCGATAGTTTTCCAAGAATCAACTTTTTGAGAAATATTTTCATGTGGTTAGGTTTTTCTAAAATGGCTGCTAACAAGCTCATTTACAAAACTCATTCTACCATTTTCGTAAATATCTCTATTGAATGCTTGTAGTTGTTTTTATTAATTTGCTATTAATGAGTGCTTTGTAAAAATTAGGGAGTTTCGGTAATATTTTCATGATAATATCTGTGGGTTGATTTTTATATTTTGAAATTTCAAATATATTGTTCGAAGTTCTACTTTCCAAGCATTTATTTGAGTTTTAATTCATCCAACGGACTTACGATTAACTAAGTGCCTTTAGTGCTGAGCAGATAATGAAATTTGGTGATTTT
>CANHDN010000107.1 GCA_947459415.1 Bacteroidota bacterium | reverse complement strand
GAACCTAAATAACAAAAAAATTGCATGAACTTTTTCTTAGATTGACGCACATCTGCTATTCCTGATAAGATAGGATTAAAAATAGCTACTAATAAAAAACCCAAAGAAATAGCATAAGAATATAAGGCACTATTTACTATTTTAACACCTAAAATATCTATGTAATGTATTCCATTTATATAATTTCCGCTTGCCACTGAGGCGGCTTTACTCACACCCTCAAAATAGGGCGGAAAAATGGCCGTTGTGATGGTTAAGGAAAAAACAGAGTTTGCCCAATCATACATGGTCCATGCACGGGTTACTTTTGGGTCATTTAGTTGCTTGCTCATTGCTTGCAAATTAAAAATTAGCTGTTAATTTACAAGAACTTCAAAAAAAATAAACACCAACTAACCTTAAAACTAATGAATGAAACTAAGCAGCCTGAAAATTTTTCAATCTAACCAATTCCATTTTCTTTTTGGCATCTTCGGCAGTAATGGTAATTACTTTTAAATCGCTTGAACTAGGCGCATTGTACATATAATCCATCATTAAAGCTTCACAAATGCTGCGTAAACCCCTAGCACCTAACTTAAGTTCAAAAGCAGTATCTACAATAGCATCTATAACCTCATCTTCAAAACTTAATTCAATATTTTCTAAAGACATCAAATGAATATATTGTTTTATTAAAGCATTTTTAGGTTCAACCAGAATGCGTTTTAAGGTTGCTTTATCGAGCGGATCTAAGTGACAAATTACAGGAAGCCTTCCAATGATCTCAGGAATTAATCCATAGCTTCTCAAATCTGCAGCAGATACAAATTGCAACATATTATTATCTTCACCCTTTGTTGGCAACTCACTTGTTTTAAAACCAATTGCCTGAGTTTGTAAGCGGCGCGCAATCATTTTTTCTATCCCATCAAAAGCACCCCCACAAATAAATAAAATGTTCTCCGTATTGATCTGTATCATTTTCTGATCTGGATGTTTTCTTCCACCTTGTGGCGGAACATTAGATACAGTACCTTCAAGTATTTTTAACAACGCTTGTTGCACTCCTTCCCCACTCACATCTCGGGTGATGCTTGGGTTATCACTTTTTCTGCTAATTTTATCCATCTCATCAATGTATATGATCCCACGTTCAGCAGCGGCTACATCATAATTAGCAGATTGCAATAAACGAGTTAATACACTTTCTACATCTTCCCCCACATATCCAGCTTCTGTGAGCACCGTAGCATCTGCAATACAAAAAGGAACTTGTAACATTCTGGCAAGTGTTTTGGCTAATAATGTCTTTCCTGTACCTGTTTCACCTACAATCAAAATATTAGATTTCTCTAATTCAACTTCATTGGATTTTTTTGCCAAAACCCTTTTAAAATGATTATAAACAGCTACACTCAACACTTTTTTGGCTTCAGCTTGCCCAATCACATATTGATCCAAATAAGCACTTATTTCTGCAGGCTTTAGTAGTTGAATCGCCTTTTCTGCTGCCGATTGATCACCGGTTTCTTTATCTTCATTTATAATTCTAAATGCTTGTCCGATACAATTTTCACAGATTAATGCATCTAACCCAGAAATTAAATAATTCACTTCACTTCTACTTCTTCCGCAGAAAGAACACACATCTTCTTTTTTCTTTGCCATAATTAGGTGGATCTAAAATAATACAGGCTGCCCTTTACAAAGAGCAGCCTGCAAATATACTAACAAATAAATGCTATTTGCCTTCTTCTTTTTTATGCTTTAACAATACGTCATCAATCATACCATACTCTTTTGCTTCGGCAGCAATCATCCAGTAATCTCGGTCGCTATCTGCCTGAACACGATCAAAAGGCTGACCGCTATGGGTAGCAATAATATCATACAATTCTTTCTTTAATTTTTGTATTTCACGGGCCGTGATTTCTATATCTGATGCTTGTCCTTGAGCACCACCTAAAGGCTGGTGAATCATTACCCTAGCATGAGGCAATGCAGAGCGCTTTCCCTTTTCTCCGGCACATAGTAAAACGGCAGCCATAGATGCTGCTAGCCCCGTACAAATGGTTGCCACATTTGGGTTAACCCATTGCATGGTATCATAAATACCTAATCCGGCATACACCGAGCCACCCGGTGAATTAATATACATTTGAATATCGCGGCGAGCATCCATTGAATCTAGAAACAGCAATTGAGCTTGCACAATATTGGCAACGTAATCATCTATAGGCATTCCTAAAAACAAAATTCGATCAGCCATTAAACGAGAAAATACATCAATTTCTCTAAAATTCATTGGACGTTCTTCTATCACTGTGCGTGTCATACCTTCCATGGTACTTTCCATATAGGCATCTACCTTAATACTGCTAATCCCTTTGTGTTTTACCGCATATTTGCGGAATTCATTTCCTATATTCATGGTTTACTTGTTTTGGTCAAATATATAACATTTTTAAAACAGCCAAATAGTGTGAATAGTTTTTGATTTAGTTTGGTAATTCAATTCCTTTTAATTTTCTGTATAGACTGATGGCATGCCTATCTGTTAGTCCTGCCACAAATTCACATACCGAAATAATCTGCAAATAAGTACTTTCTCTTATTTCAGGCTTAGGTATTTGTAGATGAGTGGGTAAAAGCTCTGCTATTTTTTTGTGCTTATATTGTATTTTGGTTCCTTCAGCAAAACAAATTTGTTGCAATGCTTGTAAAAATAAATCCAATAAACCTCCAATAACTTCAAATCCGGCAGCCTCAATTTCTATTACCTGCTTGGCCTTATATACCTTTTGTAAAGAAATGGCTTTAATTTGATCAATTTCTTTTTTGTGTACACTTAAGTTTAAAAGTGAAGTATCAAAATCTCCTTGCAAAATCGCTTCTTCATGTATTAAAAAGAGTTCAGCCATTTCTTTAATTAAACTATTAATTGCCACTGCACGCAAATAAGATGCCTTTTCTTCTTTTAAAGGAATTGCCTCATAACTTGCCTGATAAAAGGCATTCCCAGCGATAGGTAACAATAATTTTTCTGCCCATTCAAAATCTATCCACTGAAGGCGAAGACCATCTTCAAAATCAATAATATGATAACAAATATCATCTGCAGCTTCTACCAGAAAGGCCAATGGATGCCTGCGATAATAATTTCCTTCCTCATGATTTACTTGCATTAATCCCAATCTCAAGGCTAACTCATCAAATAATGATTGTTCACTCTGAAAAAAACCAAACTTCTTTTCGCTGGCTCTTCCTTTTGGCAATATTGGCAAACTCTCTTTTGGGTATTTGGTAAATGCAGCTAAAGTAGGGTAGCTTAATCGCAAACCACCTGTTTGCATATTGGCAGCATTAGTTAAAATTCTAAACCCATTTGCATTTCCTTCAAATCTTGTGATATCATTCCATTCTGCCTCAGATAATTTTGATTGATAACTTGCCCCAGGACCATTTAAGAAATATTCTGAAATTGCCGATTCACCGCTATGTCCGAATGGCGGATTACCAATATCATGCGCCAAACTAGCAGCAGCCACAATGGCTCCAAAATCGTGGTGCGTGACTGCCATTTTTTTTAATTCAGGATATTTTTCTATCAGGGCAGTTCCAACCATTTTACCAAGGGTTCTTCCAACACTACTCACTTCTATGCTATGGGTAAGCCTATTATGCACAAAATCATATTCTGGCAGAGGAATAACCTGCGTTTTGTCTTGCAACCTTCTGAAGGGGGTAGAAAAAATAATGCGGTCGTAATCCTGCTCAAAAATACTCCTATTTTGTGCCTCATCGATCACCCTTGGCAACTGATCTCCGTGCCTAAATGCACCCAATAAATTAATCCAGTTCATGAAAATATTTTGTCGAATATACTATTTGTATGACGAATGAATACCTTTACCAAAAAATTTCGCACTACATGTCGGATATCAAGCGCGTTAGATTCATCATAAATCCCATTTCAGGAGGCAAATCTAAATCAGAAATCCCTGATTTAGCTCAACAAATACTGCATAAAAATAAGTTCAACATAGATTATAGTTTTACAAAAAATGCAGAACACACCAGTTTTTTAGCAAAAGAATGTGTGCAACAAAACTATGATTGGGTAATAGCTGTAGGTGGAGATGGAACGGTAAATCAGGTGGCAACAGAACTATTACATACTCGCCTTGCCTTAGGCATCATTCCTTTTGGATCAGGCAATGGCTTAGCGCGTGCTTTGCAGATTCCCATGCACAGTAAAAAGGCCCTCATGAGCCTGAACCAAATTACTATTAAAACAATTGATACAGGTTTGGCAAATTCAGTTCCCTTTATAAATGTATGTGGATTTGGTTTTGATGCGCATGTAAGTGCAGGATTTGCAAATATGGGAACAAGGGGTTTTCGAACATATGCCAAAGTGAGTTTACAAACCATCAAAAAATTTAAACCAGAAAAACTTATTCTAGACATCAATAAAACGAGCACACAAGAAAAAGCTTTCATATTAGCTATTTGCAATGGCCCGCAATATGGCAACAACGCATACATTGCCCCAGAAGCAGACCTATCAGACGGACAATTCCATATTACCCATATCAAAGAGTTAAATTGGAAAAATATCATTGGATTAGGTAGCAATTTATTTTCAAGAAGACTTCATCAGTCTGCGCATGTTAAAACCAGTATTGCAAATACCTTAACTGTACATAGAGAAGAAGAAAACTATGTAAATATTGATGGAGAGCCTGTATGGTTAGAAAAATCTGTAAATATTCAATTACAAGCTTTATCTTTGAATGTATTGATTCCAAGTAGCTATCATGAGCAATAAAAATAAAAACCGCAACGGTGTTGTTTACTCAACAGATACAAACTTTTCATTCGATGAAAGTACAGACGAAACTTCGATCACATTAGCGCCTCAGCAGCAGCAACTCAAAATTTATCTAGATAGAAAAGGAGGAGGAAAATTAGTTTCTAGGGTTACTGGATATATTGGCACAGATCAAGATTTAAATAGCTTAGGAACGCTCTTAAAAAAGCAATGTGGCGTAGGCGGAAGCAGCAAAGATGGGGAGATTTTAATTCAAGGTGATTTTAGAGATAAATTAACAAATTATTTAATTTCACAAGGATATAAATGCAAAAAAGCTGGCGGATAAAATTTAGCTTAAAACCCCTTTAAAATTAAGGGAAATTTAACTGAAAATTAAGTGAATATTAATCATAATTTTCTTTGTTAATCAAAATTTATATTTATTATTGTTAACGTAAAATTATGAAATTATTAATAGTGGAAGATGAACCAAAGGTTGCATCATTTTTAAAGCAAGGTTTAGAAGAACAGAATAATGAGGTAAGCGTTGCATACGATGGTATTTTTGCAAAAAAAATGGCCATGGATAACGAATTTGATGCCATTATTTTAGATGTGATGATTCCATACCTGAATGGCATGGAGGTTGCAAAAGAATTGCGCGCTCATGGAATAAAAACTCCCATATTAATGCTCACAGCTCTGGGTGCTACAGATGAAAAAGTTGCAGGTTTAGATGCAGGTGCAGACGACTACTTGGTTAAACCTTTTGAGTTTAGAGAATTATTGGCTAGGCTTCGTGCACTTACCAAAAGATACTCACAAACACCCTTAGAAGAAAAGAAAGTGCTAGTGCTAGAAGATTTAGAATTAGATCTCAATAGAAAAGTTGCTAGACGCGGCGGAAAAACAATAGACCTAACTGCTAAAGAATTTTCATTACTCGAATACTTAATTCGCAACAAAAATAGGGTGATTTCTAGAAATGAAATTTTAGAAAAAGTATGGGTTGCTGGTTTCGATACTACTACCAATGTGATTGATGTGTACATTAACTTCTTACGTAAAAAAATAGACAAGGATTTCCCTAAAAAAATCATTCACACCATGGTAGGCATGGGTTATATTGTTAAAACAGACAATTAGGTTTAGTTAAACAATTTAGCATGAATATTAAAAACTCGCTTACGCTCAAGTTTACGGTGATTGTAGCGAGTATCTTACTCATTTTTTCAGTTTTTACCTACCAATTTTCTGAACTTTTTAGAAAAGATGAGTTTACCATTCGCCTAAAAAATGTATCAACCAATGTGGTAAAAAACTACCTAGACAAGGTAGAACTCACTCCGGAAATTTTGAGATTGATGTATCAAAAGCAATTGAATAGATTTCCTGAAGAGAGATTGATTATTGCCGATCAAAACCATGAAGTAGTTTTTGCATCTCACCAACTCCTCGACATTGAAATTGATTTATTAAAACAACTTTATATTACAGGCACTCCATTTGAAATTAATGATGATGCCACAGATTATATCGCATATATTTTCAATTTCAAGGGTGCGAATTATTATATTATTAGTAGCGCGATAGACAATGCAGGAAAAAACAAATTAAAGTTCCTCAAACTACTACTCATCCTTCTTAATATTTCTTTTATTTTACTAGCTGCCATTAGTGGGTGGTATTTTTCTAAGCAGGCATTACAACCCATAAAAAAAATCATTCAAGAGGTTGAAAACATTACAGAAATAAGTCTAAACCATCGGGTAAGTATAGGAAATGGAAAAGATGAAATTGCTCAATTAGCCATGGTTTTTAATACCATGTTGGATCGCATTCAGAGCTCCTATGAATTACAAAAGTTATTTGTGGCCAATGCATCGCATGAGTTTAGAACCCCGCTTACTGCCATGAAAGGACAAATAGAAGTTTTATTGCTTAAAAAGAGAAGTGATGAAGACTATTTGCGAACTTTTTATTCCTTGCTCGATGATGTTCAAAATTTGATCGCCCTTATCAATGGTTTAACAGATCTAGCAAAAGCCAATGCAGAATTTCCAAACACAAAACTTAGCCCTGTTTCTATTTTAGATGTGGTAATGGATGCCAAAGACGACTTATTAAGAAGAAAGCCAAATTTTAAAATAAAATTAAATTGGGGAGACTTCCCAGATGAGGAACAAAAAATTCAAACCCTTGGCGATTACGCCTTACTCAAATCTGCTTTGAATAACCTCTTAGATAATGCCTGTAAATTCTCTGGAAACAATGAAGCAGCTATGGATGTGCGCTTTTACATGGATTCAATTTTTATTGAAATTATAGACTCCGGACCTGGAATTAGTAGCAAAGATTTGCCACATATTTTTGAACCCTTTTTTAGATCAAATGAAACAAGACAAATTGGTGGTTATGGCATAGGACTTAGTTTAGTTAAGAAAACCATAGATCTCCATATGGGTCAAATAGAATTTAAATCTAGAGAAGGGGAGGGTACACAAGTATTTGTACGTTTACCTAATCTGCAAAAAGCGAAAGGTCAATTTGCCGGTAATATTATCTAATTTGCTTGGCCACACTTAGACATACATAGGATAGTTTATCTTATGTTTGTAACATGAATTGGAATAGAAAATTTGGTGTATATCCTTGGCATAAAAACAAGGAAATTCCGCTACTGCAAAGTGGCGCTCCCTTTTTCTCTCAGCTCTTGAGCCTTATTCATGAGGCAACTAAAAGCATACATATTCATATCTATATTTTTGATGCAGATGAAACTGGAAAAATTGTCTACGAGGCATTACTTAAGGCTGCAAATAGAGGAGTTAGCATACACCTAGTTTTAGATGCTTTTGGAAGTAAAAACTTCCCCAAAACTTGGCAAGAACAATTAACTGCAGTAGGGTCAAAAATAATCTTTTTCTCTCGTTTCAAACTTGCTTTCACCATCCATACAGGAACCAGACTGCATCACAAAATATTTATATTTGACGAGCAGAAAGCCCTCATTGGTGGTATAAATATTAGTAATCATTATAGCCATTATGGAAAGGCTAATACTTGGCTAGATTTTGGAGTGGCCTTGGAAGGAAACATCGTACTCGATTTATTGCGTATTTGTCTTGGAATTGAAAAGCCTTTTCCTACCAAACAAATTCACGCTCCCTATCAAATTCAATCTGGTCAAATTAAAGCTCGAATTCTTCAAAATCATTGGGCTAAAGCCAAATTTGGAATAAGCAAACAATACCGGCAAAAAATCAGAAGATCAACCGAACAAATTACCCTTGTTGCCAGTTATTTTATACCCTCCATCGCATTAAAAAGAAT
>CANHDN010000106.1 GCA_947459415.1 Bacteroidota bacterium | reverse complement strand
TGCGCTTATTCTTAAGCCTGTGTTTTTTAGTTCCTGTAATTGTTTATGCCCAAGACAGTATTTTGGTAAAAGGACATTTTGTAAATAACACCAAATATGCCAAGGTAATCATGAAAAAATATGCAGTAGGAACATTCCCTGTTGGGGGTGCTAGCATTAAAAATGGTAATTTTTTTATAAGCTTACCACCAGATATTCCAATAGGAGTATATCGTTTTCAATATGCCGTTGCGGAGGGAGAACAATACGTAGATATTATTATTAATGGAAAAGAAAAACTCATTGAATTTACTTTGTTAGCGAATGATCCCTCAGCATATCCTCAGTTTTTAGCCTCTGATGAAAATAAAAATTGGTATGTTTATTTAAAACAAAACAGAGATCAAATTGAAAGAATCAATTTATTAAATCAATTTATTTTTGCCTATCCATCTGCCAATGCGCAAGTAATAAAGGCAGCTGAGAAAGAATGGGAATTAGAAAAAGCATTGTATGCGCAGAACTTAGAAACATTTAAAAATCAGATGAGGGGAAGCATTGCCTATGAAATGGTAGCCAATAGACCTTACTTTTTCTCTAATCCAAAAGATGAGCCACGTATCCAAGATTTTGAAAAAAGGGAACATTTTTGGGATGGTTTTGATGCTAATAACCCTGCACTCATTAATACACCATTATATACAGATCACATACTGAATTTCCTGCGTTATTGGATGAATCCTAACATGAATTTTTCGGCAGAAGAAAAAACAGAAGGGTTTAAAAGATCTGTAGATGTGATCATTCGTAAATTTTCTGGAAACAAAGAAACACATGCATTTGCATACAAATACCTGAGCTTGGGTTTTAAAGAAATTGGAGAAGAAGAAGTATTGCAATATTTAGATTTGAATTATAAAGATTTAGCAGAGCAGTGCTTTGATAGTTTTGAAAAAACAGAATTCGAGAAGAGAATGATTGGGTATGCCTCCATGAAAATTGGCAATATGGCGCCTAATTTTTCTTTAAACATCACCAGCAAGGATCATAAAAAAAACAAGATAACAGATTTATATAAATTAAAATCTGAAAAAACCATTTTAGTTTTTTGGAGTAGCAGCTGCCCGCATTGCATGGAGGAACTGCCAAAAATAAATGAATGGGCATCTACCCACAAAGAAGTAAAAGTATTGGCTATTAGCCTAGATACCAATCAGGAAATACATCAAAATACCATCAAAAAATTTCCTCACTTGATGCATTCTTGCGACTACAAAGCTTGGGATAGCCCTGCAGCTTTGCAATATTATATTTCAGCTACACCCACATTTATTGTTTTAGATATGGATAAAAAAATATCAGGAAAATACAGCAAATGGGAGCTTGTGCAAGATAAATGATATCAAACTTGAATTTTAATAATTTGCCAATTTAATGAGAGTAGAATTTTTAGGTACTGGAACATCGCAAGGAGTGCCAATTATTGCTTGCAAATGCGAGGTATGCAGTTCTGTAGACCCTAAAGATAAGCGACTTCGTGCTAGCATTTTAATAAGCCATCTTAATCAGCATCTGGTAGTAGATTGTGGTCCAGATTTTAGGGCGCAAATGCTGCGATGTGGGATAGATACCCTGGATGCACTATTGTTTACACATGCACACAGAGATCACATGGCAGGATTAGATGACATTCGTGGTTTTAATTTTGCCATGAAAAAACCAATTGATATTTATTGCGAAAAAAGAGTTGAGAAAGCTATTCGAAGAGAGTTTTTTTATGCATTTGAAGAACCCAAGTATCCTGGTGTGCCAGAAATGAACATGCATCAAATTTCTTTGGAACCATTTTCATTAATTGATTTACCCATTATTCCCATTCAAGTATTGCATCATAAATTACCTGTATTGGGTTTTAGATTCAACGATTTTGTTTACATAACAGATGCCAATAAAATTGAACCTAAAGAGCTAGAAAAGATAAAAGGGTGTAAAGTATTGGTTTTAAATGCACTTCGGAGAGAACCTCATATATCTCATTTTACCTTAGATGAGGCAGTGGCCTTAGTAAATTATATTAAACCAGAAGTGGCTTATTTTACACATATTAGTCATCAATTGGGTATACACAAGGAAGTTGAAAATGAACTACCAAGTCATATTCACTTGGCATACGACGGATTAACCATATCTTTTTAAAATGCGTTCCTTACACCAACATCAGGTGCTTTTTCCGCTTTTAGCAGAAAACCTCCATGGTTTACTAAAGGGATTTGTTTTACAAGATGCATTTAGAAATTACCAACAAACAGAATTGAGTCTGGTGTTTTTTAAAGGAAAGGAAAATTTAAGCATACAAGTGAATACCGAAAGTAAAACTGGCTTATTTCTATTTTCAGAATTTGCAATCACACGCAATGCAGGTGTATTTCCATTGTTTAAAGAGCTAGTGGGATTGGAAGTGGAAATGGTACAAGCTCACAGTAATAATAGGTCTTTTCAGCTTTCATTTGGTTCCAATCAATACCTGGTGTTTAAAATGTATGGACCACTAACAAATATCTTATGGTATGCTGATTCTGCAGTAAAACAACTCTATAGACCAAGTATTGAAAATGATCGATTTTTAAGTTTACAAGATTTTAATCAAGTAAGTAGGGAAGCGGAAATCCAATTATTTAATGGCATCTATTATGTTTGGGAAAGCACTGAGTCTAAAAATAACATCCTATTAAATTTTGGCGAACCAAATGGAAACTGTTTACTACAAACGGATTCTATATTTGAAGCATTGAATTTTTTCACCAAACGGTATCTACAATATTTTTTGTTTCAAGCTGCACAGCATACTTTGTTGTCGCAATACAAGCAAAAAATAAAAAGAGAAAATGCCACCATAAATAGCACTTCCCAATTTTTAGATCAGGCGAAAAAAGCGGTTCCATTTGATGAAATTGGCCATATTTTAATGGCAAATTTGCATGTGATCAGCCCAAAACAAGAAAAGGTTATCCTCCAAGATTTTTATCGCAATGAAGACTTAGAAATTGTACTTAAAAAAGATTTGTCGCCCCAAGAAAATGCAACTTATTTTTATCAAAAGCATAAAAATCGGAGAAATGAAATGGCTATTAAATTTAAACAATTGGAACAAGCTCAAATACGCTTGGAAGAGTTCCAAACTGTATATGCAAGGATAGAGGAAGCTCAATTTTTAAAAGATTTAAAGCCTTGGATAAAGGAAGAGAAGCATCGGTTTCACTTACCACTCAAAGAAAAATTTAGAAAATTTGAATGGAACGGATTTCAAATATATGTAGGAAAAAATGCCAGAAATAATGATGAACTTACCTTGAAATTTGCTCATAAAGACGATTTATGGTTACATGCTAAAGGAATAAGTGGAAGTCATGTGATTATTAAACACAAGCCGCTGCAAAATTTTCCTGAACTGCTTATTGAAACTGCAGCAGCCATTGCTGCTTATTATTCTGCAGCTGCAGGCAGTGAGTGGGTTTCTGTTTTATTTACACCCAAAAAATATGTGCGTAAACCTAAAGGAGCAAATGCAGGACAGGTGTTGGTTGAACGCGAAGAATCCATTTTGGTAAAACCTAAACTTCCAACTAATTGATAGATTAACAAACTGATATGAACATACTCTTAAAATATTTAAAAAATTATAAAAAACTCGTGGCACTAGCATTGCTGCTAGCAGCAATCAATCAAATGTTCTCCATGTTAGATCCTTTTATTTATGGAAAACTAGTAGATAGGTTTGCTAGTAAACCTTCAAATTATGATGAGCAAACTTTTCTTAAAGGGGTTGCATGGCTTATCTCTGCAGCAATAGGTGTGGCCATGGTTAGTAGAATTGCAAAAGCATTTCAGGATTATACCTTGAACTTAATTATTCAAAAATTTGGTGCAGCCGTTTACACAGATGGATTAAAACATGCATTACAATTGCCATTTCAAGAATTTGAAGACCAACGCAGCGGTGAGCTGTTAAATGTTTTGCAGAAAGTAAGAACAGATTCAGAGAAGTTTATACTTAATTTTATTAATATCTTTTTTACCTCTTTTGTAGGGATTGTATTTGTGGTAATTTATGCTATTCAGGTTCAGCCTTGGCTTATTTTATTGTATTTTGCTGCCAGTTTTTTATTGGCTAGTTTAACAAATATATTATCTAAAAAAGTTAAAGTAGTGCAACAGCGTATTGTTACTCAAACCAAGGCAATGGCAGGCTCTACTACAGAATCCTTACGTAATATTGAACTCATTAAAAGCTTAGGATTAACGCAACAAGAAATGAAGCGTTTGCATATATCCACTCAAAAAATATTGCAGCTTGAACTACAAAAAGTGAGGGACATTCGTAGCATTAGTTTTTTACAAGGAACAATTGTTAATTTTTTGAGGCAGTCCATCCTTTTTGTGCTCATGTATATGATATTTAAAGAGCAAATGAGTTTGGGTCAGCTTATGACTTTACAATTTTATTCGTTCTTTATTTTTGGACCTATGCAAGAAATGGGGAATGTGATTTTAAGCTATCGCGAGGCAGAGGCTTCCTTGCTTAACTTTAATTTGATAATGGAAAAGCCATTGGCAGAAAAACCTACTAATCCAGTGTCTGTAGTATCTTTAAACACTGTTTCTTTTCACCAGATTGGTTTTACACATAAAACGGGAAGGCAGGCCGCATTGCATGAAGTTAGTTTTGATGTTAAAAGCGGTGAAACCATCGCTTTTGTTGGTCCGTCTGGTTCTGGGAAAACTACCTTGGTTAAATTACTCGTTGGTCTATATGAGCCTAATATTGGTGAAATTAAATATAATTCAATTTCGAGTAAGGAGATAGACATAGATGCATTGCGAAACCAGATAGGCTTTGTTACACAAGATACTCAATTGTTCTCTGGCACCATCAAAGAAAATTTGTTATTTGTTAATCCAAGAGCCACAGATGAACAAATTATACAGGCATTGAACCAAGCATCTTGCCAAAATTTATTGGCAAGAAGTGAAAATGGAATTAATAGTGTAATAGGTGAGGGGGGAATTAAAATTTCTGGAGGTGAAAAACAGCGATTGTCTATAGCTAGAGCCTTGTTGAGAAATCCTAAATTACTCATTTTTGATGAAGCTACCTCTGCACTAGATAGTATAACCGAGGAAGAAATTGGAAAAACAATCAAGGAAATAAGTGTAGGAAAGAATCACATAACAGTGATGATTGCACATAGACTCTCCACCATTATGCATGCTACTAGGATTTATGTGTTAGAAAAAGGTGAATTGGTTGAAACCGGAACCCATGATGATTTATTGGATCAAAAAGGATTGTATTATGCTATGTGGCGTCAACAAATTGGTGAGAGGTAATTAAGATTTTATTCTTTAATTAATTTTATTTTGGAAGTAAAACTTGGTGTTTGAATGCTTAACAAATAAAACCCTGGGACTAAATTTTCTATTTCATTTAGTTGGTATGCTTCACTTAATTTTATTGTTTTCTCGAGTAATTTTATACCATTAATGGAACTTATTGTGATAAATAATTCTGGGATTTCTGCTTTAATTGGGTCAATGATCAAATATTTGTTAAATGGGTTTGGATATACGCTTATCTGGTCTAAACCAATTTGTAACTTTCCAACCTGAATCAATTTTGAAAAAGAAAAACGCTCGTCTCTATCTATTAACTTTAAACGGTAATACCAGCTATTTTGGTCTGGTAAATCTGAATCAACAAACAGGTAATTTTTTTGAATTTCACTATTTCCGGAAGCTTTTACTGTTCCAATTTTATTAAAAGTAAATCCATCCAAAGAACGTTCAATATCGAATTCTTTGCTGTTTTTTTCTGATTGAGTTTTCCAATTTAAGAAAATAGAATAATCTTCCTTGTACGCAGTAAAGGTGAGCAGTTGAATGGGTAATATTCCACCACTAGCCACGCCAAATAAATTAAATTGAGTAATCCCACTGATGCTTTGGAAATAAGGATTACTGCCTCCAGCAGAACTTGCAGTATTACCAGTCCATTGTGTTCCAGAATAATTAGCTACATAACTTGAACTGCGATTAAAACCTAGTAACTCATCGGAAATATTCCATGAAAATTGAACTTGTGCATTGCTTCCACCTGATACAGCTTCCTTAATGATCCATGTTTTGTTAACTGCATTGGCGGTGTATGCTGGACCAATTGGACTCCCATTACTTAAGTATTGGTTGTACACTTGCGGAATTACACGAACACTAAAGTTATCAGTAACACCTGAATTAAGGATACTAATAGGCGTATAGCTAGTTGCGCTTGAACCAATAGGGAATTGAACCAAACCCAATCTATTACCCAAGCCAATTTGATGAATGATCAGGGAACCAGTATCATTACTTATAATAAATTTATTGGCAGAATTTGCACCAAAAATTTGAGAATTATTACCTAATAAACTTAAATTAAATTGATTTAATTGAATAGTACCTTGAATAAAGTTTAATTGATTGCTGATGCTTGCATGGCCGTTCAGCTGGGTTCCATTTATGTTATTAATCTCCAATTTATGAAAAGAAATGCCCGGAATTTGCTGAACAGTATTTCCTGAAAATGAAATGGTTCCATTGGTTTGAACCAAACTTCCATTTAACTCTATTGGGCCATAAATTGCTAGTTTAGACGATGCATTATTTAAGGTGACACTTGCTCCACTTGCAATACTTAATTTAAAACAATGTCGTATGCTATCCGTAATAATGGGCAAATTACTTACATTGTTGATGATGGCGTCTGTAGTGGTTGTTGGTAGAATTCCGCAACTCCAATTAGCTGGATTATTCCAATTTGTTCCAAACGCACCAGTCCAAAAATTGTTACTAATAATTATTAAGGCTCTTGCGATACTTGTATCTGCAGGATTACAAACGCCACTAACCACACATCTATATTGGTAGTTGTTAAACAATGAACTTGGGTTGATAATTCTTAATGAATCGGTATTAGTACCCTGGTAGTTTGGGTTGTCTGAAAGGTTTTGCCAGCTAGTACTTTGTTTTACTTGCCATTGATATTTTATTCCGCTTGCCCTAGCTTTTATTACAAAATGTGCATTTCCTCCATTACAAAAGATCGTATCATTAACTGCTTGTTGAGTAATCATTGGCTTGTCATTACTGTTACTAAATTCCGTTGAACCTATATCAGATGGAATTCCACGTGATTGATTGAAATAGTCATTTTGAATACTCACAAAAGCGCCTATATCTGCAATTCTGCAAGATGAACTTTTAAGGTTACCTATATTTTTGTTTTCAAAAAATGAATCAGACATTAATTCAATAGGTGTGTTAAAAATATTATAGATAGGGTTTCCGGTTGTTGAATTCCATGTTGCCAAATTGCGCGAAGTACCTAGAGGAAATTCAATCATGGATCCAGCAGCACGTCCCACATACAAATTATTGTCCTGAATAAAATTACCACTAAAATTGCTACTTAATGCAAAATGAGTACCACCACCTATTCTTTCATTATATAGAATATTATTTACCAATTCTATGGCTGCG
The DNA here is from genome assembly GCA_947459415.1 of Bacteroidota bacterium. Taxonomy (GTDB): domain Bacteria; phylum Bacteroidota; class Bacteroidia; order UKL13-3; family UKL13-3; genus B1. Next base: position 704 of record CANHDN010000106.1, on the reverse strand, counting down.
GTGCTGCTACTAACATTTCTGTAAAAGGCCGAACTATTATTATCATTTGCATTAACACCACCAATATATATTGAATTATAATAGAATTGATTGGTTCCGCCTGATGTTGAAATATCTATTCCTCTAATTCTTGGTTGCGTATTGACTATATCTTGGTTGATACTAATTTGGTTATTATGATAGATGGCTGAACCATTTGATCCAATAAAAACTCCCCTGATTATAGGGCTTGTAGTTGTTATGCCTGTATTGCTTGATTGCAGATTATAAATCCTATTCCGTTGAATCATGGAGGTTTTAATGGCATTCATCATGGCAATTCCAGTTACAGAACTACTTATAAAATTACTAGAATTAAATAAATTTGATATGGTATTGTTTTCTATATTATTGTCTGTTCTGGCAGAAGAAATTCGAATCCCAACACAACTGTAATCTACACTATTATTGGAAGTAGCTTTGGTGTATAAATGAGAAATTTCATTGCTGGTAATTTGGAATACTCCATTATCTATGCTCATGCCAACTGAAAATCCAGCACCATTATTCATTAAATATCTAACTTGGTTTTCTGAAATGGTTACGTTGCTCGAACTGTTATACCTAATTCCATAAAAATTCTGACTGATACTAATACTGTCGGTTAAAAAAGTACTATTTTTATCTACCCCAATACAATTATTTTTAATAAACAGTTTTCCTCC
>CANHDN010000105.1 GCA_947459415.1 Bacteroidota bacterium | reverse complement strand
CCGCATTATCCTTGGTTGGATTTGATTTGAACAAGCCTGTTCAAATCTCAGAATTTAAACTAACAAAAGAGCTAGAAATGGATAGCTATTTAAATATTTATTTTGAATTACATGCCATTGAAAATGCCAGGCTAATGATAGATTATGTGCTCTATTTTAGAGGTAAAAATGATACACTAAATCGTAAGAAAGTATTTAAATTAAAAGAAGTATCTGTTAAAAAAGGAGAGAAGATTATCCTTCAAAAATCACAACAATTAAAAGAAAAAATGAGTACACGAATCTTATACCAAGGAGAGCAAGGATTTGCCTTACAAGTAAACGGCCAAATTTTGTATGAGCAAAAATTTATCTTAAGAAAAAAGGGCGGATATTACTAAACCAAACGTATTCCATGCTCTTCCATCTTAATTTTTTTCTCTCGGTAGAGCATTCCAATGGCTTTTTTGAAAACCTTTTTACTGATTTTTAGCCTGGCTTGTATTTCTTCGGGTGAAGAATGATCATTTAGGTCTACATAACCTCCATTTTTCTTTAGGTAGTTTAAGAGCACATCTGTTTGATCTGATACATGTTTAAAACCAATCTTTTGAATGCTTAAATCAATTTCTCCCTGATCTTTAATTTTCTTAACATAGGCTGTAGTTGTATCACCAATGCGGAAATGGGTGTATACATCGCTATGGTAAATTAGTCCAACATGAGTCTGATTAATTGCAGCAAGATATCCGAGTGGGGTATCATCAAAAATAAGGCATGCTACCTCTTCTCCAACTTTCAAGCTATTATTTTCATTGCTCAAAAAACGCTTTATTTTGCTAGAACCTACCAATCTTTGAGTGAGTTCATCTAGGTAACAATACACCCAATAGGATTTGCCTACCTTCATGGGGTTAAGTTGTTCTTTAACAGGAACCAAAAGGTCTTTATCAATACCCATATCCATAAACGCACCATAGCTATTTACATCTGTTACAAGCAGATTGGCTAAACTATTTGCTTCAATGAGCGGCACTAAGGTAGTTGCAACCAAACGATCTTCTGAATCTTTATATACAAATACTTCTAGTAATTCCTCTGCTTGTAAAGACTTGGGTACAAATTTATTGGGTAATAAAACCTCATTTCCATGTTTATCTGCCAAATAAATTCCTTGAGGAGTATTTCTAATTGCTTTTAAGGTGTTTTTCTTTCCAATTTCAATCATTCCTCAAAAGTAGTTTAGTTCTGCTTAATAATTGCAAGTTCACCTTGTTTGGTTTTAATATAACCATAATCATAGCAAAATATACCTTGTTTCCCATTTTCTAGCGCTAGAATATGCGTATGATAATTAAAAATAAATCCCAGTTCTTGGATTTTTCTCTCTAAAACAGTGTTTTTCTTAGCTTCATTTGATTCAAACAATGTCTCCAATATTTTTCTATTCTTTTTTAGAACAAGATCAATTCTTTTAAAGTGCTTATGATTTTCACTTTTTAATTGGTTATGGAGAGCCGTTCTGCAGTAGTCGTTGCAATATTTTTTATCTGCTCTGCCCATAAATTGATGATTACAAAATAAACAAATTTTACTCGGCATAGGGGAGGTGTTTTTCATCAATATACACCTAAAACAGTTTAATGCTAGCGTTCTCCAAAAATGAGACTGCCCACACGAACCAAAGTTGCACCTTCTTCTATAGCAATCGGGTAATCACCACTCATTCCCATTGAGATTTCTTTAAATGCTGGGTTTTCTGCAAAGTATTGGGCTTGAACCAAGCTAAATAGATTTTTTAATTCTTTAAACTCATGTCTAATTTGTTTTTCATCCGATACATTACTTGCCATCCCCATGAGACCGCAGATTTGAATATGTGGCAAAGGCTCTTCACGAATAGCATCTAAAAGGTCAAACAGTTCGCTTTGGTTCAGTCCATATTTGGTTTCTTCTTGAGCAATGAAAATCTGCAATAAACAATTAATTTTTCTCTTATTTTTTGCACCTTCTTTATTGATGGTTTGTAATAGTTTTAAGCTATCTACACCATGTATCATATGCACAAAGGGCGCAATATATTTTACCTTATTGCTTTGTAGATGCCCAATTAAATGCCATTCAATATCTTTAGGCAAGGCATCGTATTTTTGAACCAACTCTTGAACTTTATTTTCTCCAAAAATTCTTTGCCCACCCTGATAGGCCTCTAATACCATTTCTAGCGGTTTTGTTTTGCTTACAGCAATTAATCTGGCACGAACACCAATTTCTTGGTTTATTTTTTGAATATTTGCAGTAATCATGAGTCAAAAATTATTTTTCAAATATCTGTATCTGTTTTTACTTGTACTAATCTTTTCTTGCGGCAATAAAACATTAAATACCTTGCCCGAACCAAACAATCTATTGTCTAGAGAGTCTGTAGCTGGTGTATTAGTAGATTTACATATCTTAGAAGCAGCAGTTCAGGCTAAGGCTTATTCTGAAGATTCTAATAAAGCCGTTTTGGCTGCCTACAATAAATTTATTTTTGAAAAACATGGTGTAGATTCAGAACAATTTGCCCGCAGTTTTGATTATTACTTAAGTAATTCTTTGCAAATGGACACAATCATGGGTTTTGTAATTGAAGAATTGAGCAAGCAAGAAGCGCTCTCTCGTGGAAAATTAGAAGAATCCTTAGAAGTTATGCCCATTCCAGCGGATGCTGCCTCACCAATAAAATAATTGATTGTGCCTTTTCCTAAAAACATTGAACATAAGCTGGGTTTTATCCAGATTCGTGAATTATTGAATGAACGCTGTCTCTCGCCCATGGGGCAGAGTTACGTGGATAGAATGCGTTTTTCTAATCGCTTCGATATGGTTGAAAAAATGTTGGTTCAAACCAAAGAGTTTCAAAAGTTATTGAACGAAGAATCACCTTTTCCAAGTGCACATTATTTAGATGTATCTCCTTATTTATATAAAGCTAAAATAGACGGGGTTTGGCTCTTAGAGGAAGAGTTACAAAGCATAAAATTAGTGGTTCAGGCATTTATTCAGGTGGCTAGCTTTTTTAAGGAGCGAAGTGGTAAATATCTAGAATTAGAATCATTATTAGCTGGATTAATCATTAATGATTTAGTGGTTAGAAGAATTGATAGAATTATAGATGTTGATGGCATGATGCGCCCAAATGCCTCACCAGAATTAGCTAAAATTTCATCAAAAATTCATGAAAAAGAAAGTGAGATAAGAAAACGTATTCAAAAATTATTTGATAAATACACAGATCTTGGATATTTAGCCGATCAAATTGGGATAACGATTAGAGAAGGTAGATTGGTTTTGCCCGTATTGGCAGAACACAAAAGACATGTTGCCGGGTTTGTGCACGATGAATCTAGCACTGGGCAAACTATTTATATTGAACCCACGGATTGTTTTGACCTAAATAATGGCTTAAGAGAATGGCAAATAGCATATAGGCGAGAGCGCGAACGAATTTTACTAGAAATTACGGATCAAATTAGACCTGAAATTCCAGAATTAGAAAAAAATTTACAGCGATTGGGCTTGTTCGATTTTATAAGAGCTAAAGCAGCTTTGGCCAATGAAATGAAAGCAGATTTACCCATATTAAGTAAACACCCAGGTTTACAATTGGTAAATGCCTACCATCCATTGTTACGCATGAGTCACGACAAAGCAGGTTTAAAAACAGTGCCTTTGTCTATTGCATTAAATAAAGAGAAATATATTGTTGTCATATCTGGCCCAAATGCGGGCGGTAAATCTGTTTGTTTAAAAACAGTTGGTTTGCTGCAATATATGTTGCAATGCGGCTTGCTCATTCCTTGTGAATCTTTCAGTGAAATTGGAATTTACAAAGAAATAATGGTAGATATTGGAGATGAACAAAGCATAGAAAATGACTTGAGTACCTATAGTTCACATTTGTTAAGTATGAAAAACTTCTGCGATTTTGCAGATGGAAAAACTTTGTTTTTGATTGATGAATTTGGAACAGGTACAGATCCGCAATTTGGCGGACCCTTGGCAGAGGCAATTCTTCATCATTTGGCACAAAAGCGGGCACAAGGAATTGTAACTACACATTTTAGTAATTTAAAAAACTTTGCTTCCCAATATCCAGGATTAGAAAATGCGAGCATGTTATTTGATCATGAAAATATGCAGCCATTATACCAATTAGAATTAGGTAAACCCGGGAGCAGTTATGCTTTTGAGTTAGCAGTAAAATCTGGTTTGAACCAACATATCATTAATTACGCCAAAAATAAAGTGGGCGATAAACAACGTAAGGTAGATGAATTATTGGTTGAATTAGAAAAGGAGAAACAGTCTGTAAATACCTTAAAAACTAAACTGAGCGAAAAAGAACATAAAACTGATCAATTGTTACGCAATTATGAAAAGTTATCTTCGGAATTAGAATCAAACAAAAAAGTATTGTTAAAAAAGGCCAAGCAAGAAGCTTTAGCTTTGGTAAGTGAGGCAAATAGTAAAATTGAAGCTACCATCAGGGAGATAAAAGAACAGCAAGCCAATAGCGAGGTTCAGCGCAAAGCACGGGGTTTGGTGAAGGGTGAAATTCAACAATTAAAAACGGATATCAACGAAATTGAAATGAATCAGCCTGATGAGGCCAAAGTAGATAGCATGCGTGCAGATATTTCAGTGCTCCAAATAAATGATCTGGTTAGTATTGAAGGGCAAGAGGCATTTGGTCAAATTTTGGCTATTCATAAAAACAAAGCCTTGGTGGCCATGGGCGATTTAAGATCTAATATTGAATTGAGTAAATTGCACAAAGTAAGTGAGTCTGCTAAAAAACAACAGGCTAAAAATAGTAGTAAGGGGCTCGATTTAAATAGTAAAATGCAGCATTTTAGTCATGAGTTAAATCTAATTGGTTTGCGTGGTGAAGAGGCCATTCGAAATTTAAATAATTTTATAGATGAAGCTATCTTGCTAGGTATAAAACAGGTACGAATTGTTCATGGAAAAGGGTATGGTATTTTAAGAAAATTGGTTCGAACCGAATTAAAAGCGAATAAATTTGTAGCACATTGTCATGATGAGCAAGTAGAATTAGGCGGAGACGGTGTTACCATTGTAACACTTCATACCTAAGCCAAAACCCAAATTTGATTCGTAACATACAATTGTTTAAAATTGTTGGATGACAAACGCCAATTCTTTAACTTATAAAAATACACTAAAAGCAGCTCTGCGTGGTTCTCTCGTTGCTGCTGGATTGAATATCGCATGGCTTTTTAGTTTAGAATATGTATTAGGTATTTCTGGTTTACCTAAAGGTTTTCCTTTGGCAGTGGTATTATCAAGCATGATACCCATCCTTTTGGCAGCATTTTTATATGTTATTTTGGTGAGTCAATTTTTAAAAGGAGAACTTATATTTTTTGTACTTGCAGCCGGTTTTACCTTATTAAGTATTTTCCCATCTTTTGAACCTATCTTGCCAGATGGGAATGTGGCACCTGCAAATTTTGCAGTCTTAACTGTTCCTATGCATTTTTTTGCTGCAGTAATTGGAGTGTATTATATTGCTAAGAAGCGTTGATTTTAATAACGAATAGCTTGGAACTATGAATCGGAAATCTTTTTTAAAATCTGGGTTGATTTTACCATTTATAGATATGAATGTAAGCGAATTTGAAGAATATGTTGTGGGCAGCCACAAAGCAACTGAATTAATGCCGGCTTTATTTATTGGTCATGGTAGTCCTATGAATGCCATTATTCCCAATGAATTTAATAAAAACTGGCGAGCAATGGGAGATAAATTACCCAAGCCTAAGGCCATTTTATGTATTTCTGCTCATTGGGAAACACGCGGAACTAAAGTTACTGCTATGCCTAAGCCTAAGACTATCCATGATTTTGGAGGTTTCCCTCAAAAATTATTTGATACCCAATATCCTGCACCTGGTTCACCTTATTTTGCCCAGCAGGTAATAGATTTAATGAAAGAAGTTCATGTTGAAAAAGATTTAGAGTGGGGTTTAGACCATGGAAGTTGGAGTGTGTTAAATCAAATGTTTCCTAAAGCAGATATTCCAACTTTTCAATTGAGTTTAGATTATTTAGCCAAACCAGAAGATCATTTTAAAATAGCTATGAAGTTAAAATCTCTGCGCAGCAAGGGGGTGCTTATTTTAGGAAGTGGTAATATTGTTCATAATTTAGGAAGAATGGATTCTAGCAATAAACCACATGATTGGGCATTGAGTTTTGATGCCTTGGTTAAAGAAAGAATTGAATCTGGGAACTTTGCCAGTTTGGTAGGCTATAGGGGTTTAGGGGCAAGTGCAACCATGTCTATTCCAACGGCAGAACATTATTTACCTTTATTATATGTGTTAGGGGTAAAAGATAAATCAGATAACCTGCAATTTTTTAATGAAACCATCGATTTGGGTTCCATTTCAATGCGTAGTCTTTATTTTGGTTAAATGCTGATTTTTTAACATTCGTTAATAAGTATTCATAGTTGGGAGATTTCGTATTTCTATTTTTGTGCTGTGTACGCCATAGTAGATATCGAAACAACGGGTGGTCATGCCACTCAAAATAGGATCACAGAGATTTCTATCTATGTGCATAATGGTCAAGAGATTATCAATCATTTTGAAACATTGATAAATCCAGAAATGCAAATACCTCCATACATACAAGCATTTACGGGTATTTCAGATGAGATGGTTGCCCATGCACCCACTTTTTCAGAAATAGCTTTTCGTATTTATGAGGTATTAAAGGATCAAATTTTTGTTGCGCATAATGTAAATTTTGACCACACATTTATCAAACATCAATTACAAGAATGTGGTTACGACTTACATGTTAAAAAGTTATGCACCGTAAGGCTTAGCCGGAAAATTGTGCCAGGCTATAAAAGTTATAGTTTAGGAAATATTTGCGCTTCTTTGGGCATTCATTTGCAAAATAGACATCGTGCTGGTGGTGATGCCTTGGCAACGGTAAAGTTATTTGAGAATTTATTGCAAAAAGATACCGAAAAATACATTGCAGATTCTTTAAAAAGGGGTTCAAAGGAGCAAGTTCTGCCACCTAATGTGAGCAAAGCAGACTTTGAAAAGTTGCCGAAGGCACCTGGCGTTTATTATTTCGTAAATGATAAAGGTTTGGCTGTATACGTTGGCAAAGCAAAGAATATTAGAACAAGGGTAGGGACTCATTTTAGTGGAGATTTAAAAGGGAAGCAGAAGCAAAATTTTATGCGAGAGGTATTTGGGTTCAGCCATACCGCCACCGGAAACGAATTACTTGCTACTTTGCTAGAAAGTCATGAAATTAAACGTTTGTGGCCAGATGAAAATAGGTCTCAAAAAAGAGTAACACAAATTTTTGGGCTGTATGATTATTTGGATCAAAACAATAAAATACGCTTTGGAATAGATAAAGTAAGAAAAGATAGCAAACCTTTACTCACTTTTAGCTCGCATGCTGGGGCTTTGCAATATCTTAATACTTTAATTGAAAACTTTGGTTTATGTCCTAAATTATGTAACAGCCAAACCAATCATGGCGAATGTATTCATGTTCAGCATGCCATTTGTGATGGTTATTGTTTAATTGCTGAGAATGCGGCTGCATATAATGCCAAGGCCCAATCCTTTTTTGATGAATTAATGGCAGATAAAAAGGTTCATTTTATCTTGGGTAAGGGTAGAAATTATAAAGAGCAATGTGTTATTTTATATGAGCCAAATGCTTTTGTTGCCTATACTTTTGTATCTATGAAAGAAAAGATTGATTTTGATATGGTAAAAGAACAGGCTACCTCTTTAAAGATAAATCCATATATGGAATCGGTATTGGCTCAGGTGGTAAGTGGCGAAAAGAGCAAAGGCTACAAGGTGTTTACCCAACTTAAAATGGCTGTATTATAGGTCTGAACCAATTGTATTTCCGCGCAAAAAACTTTCGATATCCATGCGTTTTTTAGATTCCATTTGCACGTCTAGCAAATGCACATAGCCATCTTGGCAGGCTACTTTTAAATAACTTTTTTGGTCGCATAGCAGCGTTCCGGGTTCATTATTATGTGTGTTTGGTTCGAACCGAGCCTTAAATACTTTTACTATTTTATCATTTATAGCGGTAAAGGCGGCAGGGTAAGGACTCATGCCTCTAATCAGATTTAGAATGTGTTGACCGGTATTTCCCCAATCTATTTGGCAATGTGATTTAAAGATTTTTGGGGCTAGTTTTTGGCTATCACTGGCTTGTGGCGTTCCTTGAGTTTTGCCCTGCTTAATGAGTGCTAGCGATTG
>CANHDN010000104.1 GCA_947459415.1 Bacteroidota bacterium | reverse complement strand
TTTTAGTTTGGAAGGCGCGTGGGCAAAGTCGCGGAAGATGATACTCTCACTCGTTTCTTTTATTGTTTCCAATCGTTTGGCGGTTCCCGTAAACGATTGAATGGCTTCAAAAAATTGCGTTTGGTTCAGGCCAACTTTTAGGCAAGCATGCATGGCGGCCATCATGTTTTGCAGGTTGTGCGAACCAAAAAAGGATAGGGTAGTAGCTTGTGGAAGTTGGGTAACTGCGCTGTTTAAAACAAACTTACCATTATGTACTTCAAAGGCAGGAGTTTGGTAGGCAATTTTTTTACAAGCGGTTTCGGTTTGATCCAACAAATTTTTCACTTCAGGGTCTGATGCACAATATATAATAGCACCATTTTCTGGAATGTCTTGTACAAATTTTTTGAACTGTGAAAGGTAATTTTCGAAGGTAGGAAACACATTAATATGGTCCCAGGCAATGCCAGTTATGATGCCAATATTGGCTTGGTAAACATGAAATTTAGGACGTAAATCGAGGGCAGAAGTGAGGTATTCATCGCCCTCAAAAACCGCAATTTTAGAAGTATGGCTGAACCCAACCATGGTTTCAAATCCAGCTAACTGCGAGCCTACCAAATAATCGAATTCGTAGTTATGGTGTTTAAGTACATGCAATATCATGGCAGTTGTGCTGGTTTTTCCATGACTACCACCCACAACAATGCGCAATTTATCCTTGGTTTGCTCGTACATATATGCTGGGAAAGAGTATATTTTTAAACCTAGCTCTTGTGCGCGGGCAATTTCCGGATTGTCTTTGCGTGCGTGCATACCTAGGATAATGGCATCTATATCCGACGTAATCATTTCAGGTTTCCAGCCAAAAGATGCTGGAAGCAAACCATAGTTATTTAAACGCGATAAAGCTGGTTCATAAATTTCATCATCGGTTCCTGTTACTTGATAACCTTTTTTATGCAAAGCAATGGCCATATTGTGCATAACGGCACCGCCAATAGATATAAAATGTACGCGCACGATTTTATTTATTTTAATAACATGCAAGAAATAAAAATAAATTTAATTTACCATCTACAATTTACTAAACTTGTTGAATGGAATTATATACAATAGAAACAGGTAATTTTAAGTTAGATGGTGGCGCCATGTTTGGTGTTGTCCCTAAGAGTATATGGAATAAGTTAAACCCTGCAGATGAGAACAATATGATTAGCATGGCCATGCGTTGTTTGCTTATTAAAGACGGTAATAGATTAATCTTGATTGATAATGGCATGGGATCAAAACAAGATGCTAAATTCTTTGGCTATTATTATTTGTATGGCGATTTTACTTTAGATGCCTCTCTGGCTAAACATGGTTTTAGCAGAAACGATATTACAGACATGGTGTTAACACATTTGCATTTTGATCATTGTGGGGGCAGTATTCAATACAATGCAGATAGAACTAAACTTGAAACTGCTTTTCCAAACGCTACCTATTGGGTGGCAGAAGCGCATTGGAATGAGGCTATAAATCCCAATCCAAGGGAAAAAGCAAGCTTTTTAAAAGAGAACATTTTACCTATTCAAGAAAGCGGACAATTGCAATTACTGCAAGCGGGTCAACAATTTCATAAAGAGATAGATCTATTGTTTTCTTTAGGGCATACCCAACACATGATGCTTCCATTGATACCCTATAAAGGAACTAAATTATTATACATGGCCGATTTAATTCCAACCCAAGCGCACATGCCCATTTCTTATGTGATGGGGTATGATGTTCGACCCTTAGATGCCATGAAAGAAAAAACGGATGTATTAAATATGGCGGTAGAAAACAATTGGGTATTGTATTTTGAGCATGATCCTTTTCATATGGCGTGCACCGTGCAACAAACTGAAAAAGGAATAAGAGTAAAAGATCAAGTTATCATTTAATGGTAAGCTGGTAAAACTACCTCACCCCAATTTCATCTATAAATATAAATGCATCCTCTCCAGCGCTGATATGCCAACTAGGGAGTTTGCCAAAGTTTTCTGCCTTTACTTTTATGTACCTTACCTTGCTTGTTTTGTTTAATTTTTGCTCTAGTTTTAAAATGATGTTCTCTTGTGTTTCCTCTGGAGTTTGGTGACTAATTTCTGTTAATAAGGAATAGTTTTTACCATCATCAGAACCCCAAAATAAAACCTTCTTAGGCATCATTATCCAGGAACGTTGGTCTTGTAAAAAGTTTGCAAAAACATAGTTTATTTCGCTGCTCTTTTTTAAATCTACAATGGCTTCAAAATCGCAACTTTGATAGCCCTGCCAAGCGCCTTTTCGCCAATCTTTATCACCGAATATGCCATCAATTAAACCTTCTGCACCACCAGCTGTGTATTGCCTATTATACTTTTGTTGCAGGCTTATATCCCAGGAATTATTGCGTTTGTAGAACTTAGCGCTGCTTTCTAGATTTTTGGATTCTCCTTGCCATTGAATGGTGCTGATAGCTTTAACTTCTGCAGCAACTTTTAGGTAGAATGCTTGTGTATACAATTGATAAGTTGCAGGTTTATTTGAATCATTGTAGTGAATAGTATAATAGATATCTGCCTTGCTGTTTTTATTGATGGGTTTAATTTCAATTCTCAAACTATCTGTAAAAATATTGCTTTTACTCATAATGATTGGGGCGGGTAATTTTGTGCCAGCTGCATATTCGGCTGCGCTGCCTGGGTTCAGCCCGATAAAGGCGTTTTTTCTAATGGCATTGTTTTGAACGCTATCTGCTAAAGTAAAATCATCGAATAAACTATATCCTTTTTGGTATTCGTTTAGTCCGGGTGTAACGGGATAAAAACCTATAGCACTTAATACATACCAAGCACTCATTTGTCCGCAATCTTCATTTCCGGATAAACCATCTGGGGCATTTTGATACATTTCTTGAAGGATTTGTTTCACACGCTGTCTCGTCTTTTCTGGTTTGCCTACATAGTTATACAAATAAGCCATGTGATGACTTGGCTCATTTCCATGTGCATATTGTCCTATGAGTCCGGTAATATCTGCCTGTGTTCTGCCCGTTGTTTTGGTGTCAGCGGTGAATAATGAATCTAATTTTTGTTCAAATACAGCTTTACCACCCATCGCATAAATCAGACCTAAAATATCCTGCGGCACAAAGAAAGTATATTGCCATGCATTGGCTTCTGTATAATTATTATTTACTTCTTTTGGGTCAAAAGGTTCATACCAAGCACCATTTTTTCGCGGTTGCATAAAGCCAGTTTCGGGGTTAAAAACTTGCTGCCAAACAGGTAATGTTTGATGGTTTTTAGGTAACTCGCCCACCTGCTTTTTTATTTGATCTACACACCAAACATTATAAGCATATTCTAGCGATTTACTTAAACTTTCGCTTTCATCTTCTACCGTTAAGTATCCTTTTTGATGAAAAATTTCTGCTCCATATTGGTGGTTTTTAGCAGTTCCAAGCGCTGCTTCTAACGCTAATTTTGTATCAAATCTATGATTGCCTTTTGCCAAGGCATCAGCAATAATGCTCACAGAATGGTAGCCTATCATACAATCAGTTTCATTGCTGGCAAGCTCCCACATGGGCATTCTTCCTACTTGTTTGTATTGGGCTAAAAATGTTTTTATAAAGTCTATGTTTCGCTCTGGCTGAACCAAATTAAATAGGGGATGAAGCGCTCGAAAGGTGTCCCATAAACTAAAAACAGAGTAATAAGTAAAGCTGGTATCTTCATAAATTTTATGGTCTCTGCCGCGGTATCTTCCATCCACATCACTCGCGGTAGAAGGGTGAATAAAACAATGGTATAAGGCAGTATAAAAAATTTCCCTTTCAGTTTTGGTTCCACCTTTTACGTCAATTTTAGCTAGTTCATTGTTCCAGAAAATATTAGCCTCTTCTTTGGTTTTGGTAAAATTCCAATGTGGTATTTCTGTCTGTAAATTTCTTTTAGCTCCTGCTTCATCTACAGAACTTATTCCAACTTTTACGCTTATTTTCTCTCCTTTTTTAGTGTTAAAGGTGAAATAGGCCATGCTAGCATGTTGGCCTGCTTGTGCATTATCTAATACACCATTAAACTCTTTAGAAAATTCAATATAAAAATACACATATTGATCTTTTGCCCAAGCTTCACTGCGTCTATATCCACTAATTGATTTTTTATCTATGAAGTTAATTTTCCCATCTATTAATTTATCTCTATGCAATAAATCTAACACAATTTGATGTGTTCCATTTTTAGAAAATGTATATTGATGAAATGCGGCTCTTGTACTAGCTGTTAGAGAAGCCTGAATGGAATGTTTAAGTAAATTTACGCTATAAAAACCGGGCTTAGCTGACTCAAGGTTATGGGAGAATTTAGACAGGTAATCTGTGTTTTTAAATGTAGGTTTACTAATTTGAGTTGGCATCAATAAAATATCTCCATAATCACTCACACCTGTTCCGCTCAAATGGGTATGGCTGAATCCATAAATAATAGAGTCTGAATAATGGTAACCACTGCAACCATCCCAACTGCCATCTATTCGAGTATCTGGACTTACCTGCACCATCCCAAAAGGAACAAGTGCTCCCGGGAAAGTATGCCCATGCCCCCCAGTTCCTACAAAAGGATTTACCAGAGAGGTATAATTGGTTTGTGCAATTAATGGAAAATCAAAACAACAAGTAATGATAAAAGATAATAGCAGGTTTCTGAACCAAGTAATTTTATTTTGCATCGCCGAAAATAACTAAAAAATCACAAAATTTACCTCAAAGGATTATTGCATTGTTTTAGCTAAGCAATGGACCAGATTATAGATCGCCTAAATAGAAATTACTTGGTTTCAAGCACAACAAATGGAACAATCATCTCTTCTAAACTTATTCCTCCATGTTGGAAAGAATTATTATACATTTTTACGTGGTAATTATAATTATTTGGATAGGCCATAAAATCTTCACCCATAGCAAATACATAGCTGGTGCTCATGTTTTGTTTAGGTAAAAAGGCATCTGCCGGATTTTTGATTGAGAAAAGTTCTTTTTCATTATAATTTAAACTTTTGCCCTGTTTATATCTTAAATTGGTACTCGTACTCCTGTCTCCAACAATTTTAACCGGATTATTAACCCTAATAGACCCATGATCCGTTGTAATTACAATTCTAGACTTTTTAGATGCCATTTTTTTAATAGCCTCAAAAAGAGGGGAGTGTTCGAACCAAGATGCAGTGATACTGCGGTATGCTGCCTCATTTTCTGCCAATTCCTTCATTACGTTCATTTCAGTTCGGGCATGCGAAAGCATGTCAACAAAATTGTATACAATTACGTTTAACTTATTGTGCCATAGATTTGGGATGGCATCAACCAAATCTTTACCTGCATTTAGGTGTGTAACTTTAGTATAGGAAAACTTTTCTTTGTATCCAGCCCTTTGTAATTGCCTGCCTAATAAATCCTCCTCATGAATATTTTTTCCTTCTTCATCTTCTTCGTTTACCCATAAATTTGGATATAATTTCTCAATTTCTAATGGCAGCATTCCTGCGAAAAAACTATTTCTGGCGTAGTGAGTTGTAGTGGGTAAAATTGTCATATAGGTTTCTTCTTGAACCAAATTAAACAACTCATTTAAATGGTTCTGCACTACTTTCCACTGGTCGAACCTAAAATTATCAATCATGATGAGGAAGGTGGGTACCTCATCTTTTAAAAGTGGAATGAGTTTTTTATTTACGAGTGTATGACTCATTACAGGCGTTTTGGCGTCTGGTTTTTTTAAGAAATTAATGAAATTTTCTTTTACAAACTTACTCCATCCATTATTTGCATCTCTTTTTTGCATAGCCAAAATTTCATCCATGCCTGTTTCACCACTCTTAGCTAATTCAAGTTCCCAATATATTAATTTTCTGTACATGGTAGACCAACCCTCAAAATCTCTCACCTCAGATAAATCCATACTGAGTTGTCTGAATTCTTGCTGGTAATTTTTAGCAGTTTTTTCAGTAACCAGCTGTTTGCCATCCAGAATTCTTTTTAAAGACAATAATATTTGCATACTATTTACTGGCTTAATCAAATAATCTGCAATTTGATTTCCAATCGCATCTTCCATAATGTGCTCTTCTTCGCTTTTCGTAATCATGATTACGGGCACTTCAGGTCTAATTAATTTAATCTGTAATAAGGTTTCAATGCCAGATATACCTGGCATGTTTTCGTCTAAAAATATGACATCATATTTATTGTTTTTTACCTTCTCTATGGCATCTATGCCATTGTTGGCCTTGTCTACTTCATAGCCTTTATTGGTTAAAAATAAAATATGAGGCTTTAACAAATCAATCTCATCATCGGTCCAAAGTATGTTCACACTCATTGTATCTTGTTTAAATATTGGATATAGGTATCAAAAATGATGCCTTCATTGTATATCTTTGCGAAATAACGTAAAAAAAGGCAAATACATTGTGACCAGCAACAAACTTAAAAATTTTAACGATCCAGTGTATGGATTTGTAAGTATCCCATGCAACTTGGTATATGATATTATTGCACATCCATTTTTTCAACGTTTACGTAGGATTAAACAATTGGGTTTGTCAAATTATGTTTATCCGGGAGCTCAACATACCCGTTTTCAGCATGTTATTGGTGCCATGAGTTTAACTCAAGATGCTGTTGCTACCTTGAGGCAAAAGGGAGTTATTATTTCTGTTGAAGAAGAGGAAGCAGTTTGTGCAGCCATTTTACTTCATGATATTGGTCATGGGCCATTTTCACATACCTTAGAAAACATTTTAATTAAGGACTTGCCACACGAACAGCTTTCATTACATTTAATGCAGCTGATAAGCAATGATTTAGGTGGAAGGCTTCAAATGGCTATTCAAATATTTACCAATAATTATCCGAGGAAGTTTTTGCATCAATTGGTAAGTAGCCAGTTAGATATGGATAGACTTGATTATTTGCGCCGCGACAGCTTTTACAGTGGTGTTCAAGAGGGAGTTGTTGGGCAAGATAGGATTATTAAAATGTTAAATGTAGCCAATGACGAATTGGTTGTAGACGAAAAGGGCATTTACAGCATAGAGAAATTTTTAATTGCAAGAAGGTTAATGTATTGGCAGGTTTATTTGCATAAAACAGTTATTGCGGCAGAATCTGTTCTCATTAAAACCATGCAAAGGGCCTTTGAACTAATGGCCGATGGTGAAGAATTATTTGCTGCACCAGCTTTGGCTTATTTCTTAAAAAATAGAATGAGTGGCAAAGAATTTTTGCAAAACAAAGAGGCTGTGATTCATTATACACTCTTAGATGATGACGATATTATGAGTGCTATCAAAGTTTGGAGTGCTCATTCAGATAAGGTATTAAGTAGGCTCTCAAACATTTTAAAAGATAGATTGTTGCCTAAGGTAGTATTAAATAACGAGTCGTTTTCAATCAAACAATTAGAATCATTGAAATTGAAAGTTTCTCAAAAATATGGGATGAGTTTGTCTGAGGCAGAATATTTTGTTTATTCAGATTCTGTTAAAAATAGAGCTTATAGCATAGAAAATTTTAATATAAAAATTTTGTTTAAAGATGGAAGTTTAAAAGATATTACCTTGGCTTCAGACCAATATAATATTGAGGCTTTAACCAAGTTTGTAACCAAGTTTTATTTGTGTTATCCTAAAGAGCTAGACCAACATTAATAGTTTTATTGCCTGGCTGCTATTAGAATGGCTATTATTTGAAAAAAATAAATTTTAGAATGAGTAATATAAATATAGATCGCATCAATGCTGCCATATTACCGTGGAAGTCTCAGATTATAAATCATCAAGTGTATAGTGAGATTTTAAAGTTGGAAGATGTGCAACTATTCATGCAATCACATGTATATGCTGTTTGGGATTTTATGTCTATTTTAAAATCATTACAGAATAGTTTAACATGTACGAGTGTTCCTTGGTTTCCAGTAGGTTCCGCAGAAACAAGATATTTAATTAATGAAATTGTAGTAGGGGAAGAGTCTGATGTAGATTTAGAAGGAAATAGAATTAGCCATTTTGAATTGTATTTAAATGCGATGAGGCAATGTGGTGCAGATACAAGTGGTATTGAAAAATTTCTTCAAAAATTAGAGTTTTCAAAAGATTTAGATTTGGCATTTAATCAATCAAATGTGCCAACGGAAGCAGAGAATTTTGTTAAGTTTACATTTGAATCTATTGCAGAACTTAAATTACATAAACTTGCTGCTATATTTACTTTTGGCCGAGAAGATTTGATACCTGGTATGTTTGTTTCTCTTGTGAATGATATTAACAAACAGTTCCCAGATAAAATGGCTATTTTTAAATATTATTTAGA
>CANHDN010000103.1 GCA_947459415.1 Bacteroidota bacterium | reverse complement strand
TATGCCGGTGCTAAGCAAGATCTCTGTTTGTCTTATGAAAATGATGCACGAATATTAGAGTCTGGTACTTATCAAATTGGGGTATATGTAGACGCGATGCTAGTGCACCAAAGCAATTACATATTAAGATAATTGAATCTTATCTAATTGTTTTATAAAAGATCGTTTTATTCCCGGAGAGAGGCTATCTAAATAGTCTTCATTCAACAATAGCTTTATTTCTGATTTGAGGGCGGGATATTTTTTTCCTATCTCCAATAATACATGCATAGCATTGATTCTAACAGAAGGTGATTTATATATTTTTTTCCAAATTTCTATGCAATGAGTATATAGTTCTCCTTCTAATTCTTCGGTCCAATCTACTAAAAATAATAACTTAAGAATTTCTCGTTGATGGCCGTCGTTTTTCTCCGGTAAAACATGTATTAGTTTTGGCAAAAATTTGACTAATAGTGGATGGTTTTTTTTTAAACAATTTTGCAATAACCATGCAGCCCGCCAGCAAAATGGTTGTTTGTTAGAAACTGCCAATTCAAAAGCCTCAGGTAAATAATTTACATGAATTCTCAAATAGGCAATCATTTCTTCTTTTCTACCCTTACTTAAACTAATTTCTAATGGGGTTTCCATGAAAATTTAAATCAATAAAATCTATTGATAAATTATTTTACATCTATTTGCCTATATATTTTTCTTCTATCATATTTCTATGATGTATTTCATGACCAGCAATGATATAAGGAATACAATTAACCGAAATGGTTTCGCCATTTGCCACGCCTACTTGCTGCCACATATCACTTGTAAAACTTTGAAATAACTCAATGGTACTGGCACGTAATAGTGAATATTCTTTTACAATACCCAATATTTTTCGTTGATTAGCATGGCTGTGCTTGGCAAATTCATTTTCATCAAATCCGGGTAGCGGAGTTTTATCTTTTCTGCCAATTCTTAAAGCTCGGTAGGCAAATATCCTTTCGCAATCCATTAAGTGAACCAAAATTTCTAAAATGGTCCACTTCCCATCTTGGTAGCTACTTGCCAGGGTTTCATCATCCAGGCTGGTTACTAAATCTATGGTATCCATTGATTGTACCTGTAACTCGCCTAAAATATCACTGGTTTCAGGCACTAATTGAATGTATTTCCAGTAAAAACTAGGACATTGGTCTGATGTGGGTTTGGGTATCATTGCTTGGTTCAGTATTAATTATTAATGTTGGTGATCTGGACCAAATACATTGGCTTTATGCCCAAAATGATGAACAAAATCTCTCATTTCATCACTTAATTCTTTATTACCTGTAGCTCTTTCAAAGGTATCTGCCATGGTAGCAAGCGTTTGAAACATAAATAGATTCATTTCTTCCACGTTCATATCCTGTGTCCAAAGGTCTATACGCATGGCATTTTGCTGCAAACCATCAAAAATGCTCAACATCATTCCTTTGGCACTTTCTTTTCCATCAAAATCTGCGTCATCTGCATCCCATTCAATATTTATAGGTAAGTTTTCATTATCTAAATGCACATCTATTCTAATTTGAGAGGTTTTTGAAACCTGTTTTTTTTCTATGGTCATATGTAATTATAAATTGGTTTTAAGTTCTATTAAAAATGATTTTAAATGATTAAGTTTTATTTTAATCTCGTCTGTTGGGTCAGTGGCTGGAGTTTTAATTTTTAGTTTTTCTTTTGCACCCGCTATGGTAAAGCCTTCTATTTTTACCAATTGAATGATTTGTTGCAATACATGTAAATCATCTAAGTGGTACTTTCTGGTTCCACCACTTGTTTTTTGGGGTTTGAGCCTAGGGAATTCTTTTTCATAGAACCTAATTAAAGATGTACTAACCCCTAATTTTATTGCGGCTTCTCCAATGGTGAAATATTTTTTTTCAATTTTATTATCCAGATTTTCCATCAATAAGTAATTAATCAAATGATTGTCCTTCTCTTGAAGCAATGGTTCTTATTGCCTGGAATTCTTCTTCTGTAATTCCTTTAAAGAAGTAGTTTATTGGGTTCACCTTATTTGTTCCTTTAACAACTTCATAATGCACATGAGGGGCCGTTGAGGTTCCGGTTGAACCCACATAGCCAATAAGTTCGCCCCTAGTAACTTTTTGGCCAACCCTTGCTTTAATTCTGCTCATGTGTGCATACAAGGAAGAATAACCAAATCCGTGTTTGATGACTACATGATTTCCATATCCACTTCCATTTTCGGCAACACTAATTACCCCATTTCCTGTGGCATAGATTGGAGTACCTTTGGGGGCAGTAAAGTCTATGCCGGCATGAAACTTATGTGTTTTGAAAATAGGATGTATCCGGTATCCATACCCAGATGCAATGCGGGTTAAATCCTTATTACTCACAGGTTGTATGGCTGGAATACTTGCTAAGAACTCTGTTTTATTTTTAGCTAAGATGCTTAATTCATCAAATGATTTACTCTGTTTGGCAACTTGTTGGCTCAAAATATCTATTTTTTTATTCAGGGCAATTAATTCCTGGGCATTATCAAATCCTTCCAAACTTCTGTACCTATCTGCATCAGATAGATTAGCTTTAACTGAATTAATATCTATTGGTTCGGCCTCAAAAATTGCACGGTAAATATTGGCATCTCGCTCTTGCAATTCGGTAATTAACCCCCCCAATTCAATCATTTTTTTATTCAAAAATTTAATTTGAATCCGGTACTGCTCATTTTCTTGCTTGAGTGCGCGTTCTTTAGGCGAATCTAAAAAGCTGTAAACACCAAATGCCATAATTCCTCCGGCCACTGCAGATGCAGATAAAAAGCCAAATACCCTCAATACCACAGACCATAGGCTTGTACCTACTTTTTCAAAGTCTAATTTTTGCGGATTATAGAAGTATTTTATTTTTGCCAAGGTTTCTCTTTTTTGTGTAACTCAAATTCATCTTCTTTGCATTCTGAAATTAGAATGAATGTGTTTTCTT
The DNA here is from genome assembly GCA_947459415.1 of Bacteroidota bacterium. GTDB lineage: Bacteria > Bacteroidota > Bacteroidia > UKL13-3 > UKL13-3 > B1. Next base: position 5,430 of record CANHDN010000103.1, on the reverse strand, counting down.
TTTACTAAAAAGGAATCGAAAATAAGTTATTCTGATAAGAAGCGAAAAAATTAAATATAATAAACTGAAAATCAATGTCAAATTCGAGCCAAATCCGTAAGCAATTCTTGGATTTTTTTAAAAGCAAAGGTCATCAAATAGTTCCATCTGCACCCATTGTAGTAAAAAATGACCCAACTTTAATGTTTACCAATGCGGGTATGAATCAATTTAAAGATTGGTTTTTGGGTAATGAGGAACCAAGTTATAAGCGTGTAGCAGATACTCAAAAGTGTCTGCGAGTAAGTGGAAAACACAATGATTTGGAGGAAGTAGGGGTAGATACCTATCACCATACCATGTTTGAAATGTTAGGTAATTGGAGTTTTGGAGATTATTTTAAGAAGGAGGCAATTGAATGGGCTTGGGAGCTATTAACTGATGTATATAAGCTTCCCAAAGATCGCTTATATGTTACCGTTTTTGAGGGTGATACAAAGGAGGGTTTGGCATTTGATCAAGAGGCTTATGATAATTGGAAACTTTGGATTGGTGAAGACAGAATTTTGAATGGAAATAAAAAAGATAACTTCTGGGAAATGGGTGATACGGGTCCGTGTGGGCCATGCAGTGAAATCCATATAGATTTGCGTTCAGATGCCGAGCGGGCAGCTATTTCAGGTGCAGATTTAGTGAATAATGACCACCCGCAAGTAATTGAAATTTGGAACAACGTATTTATGGAGTTTAATCGTAAAGCAGATGGAAGCCTCGAGAAATTACCTGCTCAGCACGTAGATACAGGTATGGGCTTTGAGCGCTTGTGCCGCGCCATAGAAGCTAAACAATCTAATTATGATACGGATGTTTTTATGCCTTATTTAAGTTTTATAGAGCAACAAACAGGCGTAAAATACGGTTTGGCTGAACCAACGGATATTGCCATGCGCGTTTTGGCAGATCATATTAGAACCATTTCGTTTGCTATTTTAGACGGTCAATTACCCTCTAATACGGGTGCTGGATATGTTATTCGTAGAATTTTAAGACGAGCAGTGAGGTATTATTATTCATTTTTACAAACTCAAGAGCCACTTTTGTATAAAATGGTAAGTATTGTTGGCGATTCCTTTGCAGATATTTTTCCAGAGGTAAAAGAGAAAAAACAATTTATAGAGCAAGTTATTAAAGAAGAGGAATTAGGTTTTTTAAGAACCCTAGAAAATGGAATTAAACGTTTAGAGCGGATTAATGGAGATATTAACGGAGAAGATGCATTTGAATTATTTGACACCTATGGATTTCCTATCGATTTAACACAGCTTATTGCCCGCGAAAAAGGATTTAAAGTAGATTTGGCTGGTTTTGAAAAAAGCCTGCAATTGCAAAAAGAGCGCTCAAGAAAAGCTACTTCATTAGAAACAGAAGATTGGGTTGTAATTGAAGAAAATGACCAAATTCAATTTGTTGGGTATGATACGATGGAGGCCGATATTAAAATTATGCGGTATCGTAAGGTTAAAAGTAAAGGTAAAGAACAGTTTCAATTGGTTTTTAACATAACTCCATTTTATGCAGAAAGCGGCGGACAGGTTGGAGATACTGGGGTAATTGAAAGTGTTAATGAAAAAATAGCTATTTTAGATACGCAAAAAGAGAATAATTTAATTGTTCATATTGTGGCACAATTGCCTGAAAATCCAAGTGCAGTTTTTGTTGCTAAAGTCGCTGTTCAAAAACGTAAACTGACAGAGGCGAATCATTCTGCCACACATTTATTGCACGCTGCCTTAAGGTCTGTTTTGGGGGCTCATGTGGAGCAAAAAGGTAGTTTGGTAAACAGTGATTATTTGCGATTTGATTTTTCACATTTTAAAGCCTTAACCGAAGAGGAGTTGAAGTCGGTTGAACAAATTGTAAATCAGAAAATTCGAGAGAATATTAGTTTAGTAGAGAAAAGAGAGGTTCCCATTGCAGATGCAAAAGAAATGGGTGCTATGGCTTTATTTGGTGAAAAATATGGTGATAAAGTACGCGTTATAACTTTTGATGCTGCTTATAGTGTTGAATTGTGCGGTGGTACCCATGTAAAAGCTACGGGTGAAATTGGCTTATTTAAGTTTAAGAGTGAAGGTGCTGTAGCTGCAGGTGTTAGAAGGATAGAGGCAATTACCTCATTAGCTGCTGAAAAATTGATTAAGGAACAAGAACATGTGTTACATGAAATAAAGTCCTTACTTAAATCTAATGATATACTTAAGTCTGTTGAAACGCTCCTGCAAGATAAAACTGACCTATTACGGAAACTTGAACATTTTGAAAATGAGCGCACGCAACAAGTAAAATCGCAATTACTAGATAAAATTGTAAGTATTGCTGGGGTATCTTGTTTAATTACTAAGGTAAATATTAGTAACACAGAACAGTTAAAGAATTTATCGTTTCAACTCAAGCAAGAAATACCTCAACTATTTTGCTTGCTTGTCATGGAACATCATAATAAACCTTTTATTAGTTTAATACTCTCTGATGAATTAGTTGCTCAGAAGCAATGGCATGCCGGAAATTTAGTGAAATCTTGGGCTAAGCACATTCAAGGTGGGGGAGGCGGACAAGCATTTTATGCAACCGCAGGAGGTAATCATTTAGCTGGATTAGATATTATTTTGAAGGAAGCCGAAATTTGGGTTGAAGGTAATTGCTAGGAGATTTTAAACTTTAAAATAAATCAAACTATTTGATGCATAAAAAAAGCCTTCTTTGAGTAAAGAAGGCTTTAAATGGAAAGTTTGGTGAGTTATTGTATCTTATCCATTAGTATTATTGATGCAATATATAACTAAAAATTATATATTACAATACATAAAATTAGGTAATGTAATTTTATATCGTTTGAAATAGCCATGTAAAACCACATTAAATCCTTGTTTATCACACAAAAGAGCCAGCTTTCAAAGAATGAAGGCTGGCTCTTTTATTTAATTTTTTGTGTATGTTTATTTTTCAACTCCCCAATTTTCTAATTCTGTTTCACTCCACAAGTCTGGGAAATAGATGCGTCTTTGAAAAGCTGGGTGCAAATATTTTTCCCAATGGCTTCCTCCGGTAGCTGTTTTGGTTTCGCCTTTTGATTTTAAATAGGTACGCGCAGTTTCTAAATGCACCATTGGCCAATCTACGTTGTACTTTTTGTCGAAAGCACGCAAGGCATTTTTTAGGTCATTTTGTTTGTCTTGATCCAAATTCTCTAGCATGATTTTATACCTAGTATTCAAATTACATGATTTCATTTGATTGGCTGATTGAATAAATAAGGGAAGGTATTTTAATTCAAAATCGCTTAATGTTTTATTCTTTTTATTGGTTTCTCTATTAAAACCAGCCTCTTGCCAATACAACATAGAAAATTTCTCTTCTAAGCTGGTTTCTGGAGTAACTCGATTTCTTAAATAAGCCGGAATTAATAAGTCTATATCTGTACACATGAGCTCTATGAACCTGAATTGGGCAGATTGAAAACCACTAGCTGGAGATAAACTTAATCTAAATTGATTATAGTCTTCATAGCTCATTCCTTGGTTCATGATGCTAAAAGAACTACTTAACAAATCGGTGTACCTAACCATTCGGTAAAGCTTTTCAATAAAAAGCGCTGGTTCCATATTACTCAGGCAAAGTTGCTCTAGTTCGTGTCGAATTAATTTTAAAACCAATTCTGTAATCTGGTGGTAAACAATAAAAATGGTTTCATCCTTAAAGTCTGTGCGCGGATTTTGTAAGGTAAGTAAGGTATCTACCATTACATATTCCCAGTAATTAATGGCTCTGTTGTGTTTTAAACCGCGTAAATAATTTTCTGGATCTTGTCCGTTTGCAATTAATTTATCTTTTATTTCTTGTAAAATATTTTCCATATTAGTTCCATGTTTTATGGGTGAGTTTATTTTTCAAATTTCTTGTTTTGATAGTTGTCATGTAAACCAATACCATTTAAAATTTGATCTTTATATTTTTGAATAAGTGACTTGCGAGTAGCACTTTGTTTGGGTTTTGAAAAATGAAGAATATAGGCTCTCTGACGACCGGGGGTTAATGCGTTAAAAGCAGTATAAAATGCAGAATCGATTTCGAATTCAGATAAAAGTTCTTCTGGATGGGGTTCTGTATCATTTGATTTGGGTACTTTTCGCCCTTCTTTTTCTAAAATAATGGCTTCCTTAATATACTCTTTGAGTATATTTTCTAATTTACTAATTTGAGAAGATGAAGTAAATCGGATAATTCGAGCAGATTGAATATTCCCCTGTTGTTCTAATAATTTGTGTTTATCTGTAAGAATCGCACCTTTAAAAAAACCAATATTGGCAGATTGTTTCAAGGCACTCACATTTAAAATGTTTTTTCCTTGGTAAGTGTATACGGGTACGCCCCATTTTATTTCTTCTTGTAAGCCACTTTCTAAAACCAATTGTCTTAACATTTCTAAAGGTTCTCTCCATGGAATGACTTTACATTGGGGCGTAGCTCCATATTTACAACGCATGCAGCCATCTATCAGGTATTTATCAACCTGCGGATTTAAAATAATTTTTGACATGATTTGTTTTAAAACAAAGACAAAAATGAAGAAAATTTATTTAAGTTGGTTCAGCTAGTTTTAAAAACTTTTACACTAACTGGGGGTTATCTTTCTATTTATTATCATTAAGTTACTTATGACAGACCAAGAAATAGATCGGGTAATAGAAATGGCCTGGGAAGATAGAACGCCTTTTGAGGCCATTTATGCTCAATTTAACTTGCGTGAATCTGAGGTAATTAGTTTGATGCGAAAGGAGCTAAAAAGAAGTAGTTTTAACCGTTGGCGTAAGCGTGTAAATAGTGGTGTAAGTTCAAAGCACTTGCATAAAAGAAGTGAGAATATCTCGCGCTTTAAATGCAGCTTGCAAAAACAAATTACACTCAATAAAATTAGCAAAAGGTAATATGAATTTTCGCTTTGATCCAAGTATAGATGCGGCATGGGAAAGAGTAGATGCCATTGACCCAATCAAATATGCCAAAACTAGAAATTATTTGAATGGTGCTGTTAGTTTTCTGTCTCCATACATTGCAAGAGGTGTTATTAGCACTAAACAAGTAGTTGAGCGTTTACTTAAGAATGGGCACCAATTATCCCAGATGGAAGTGTTGTTAAAAGAATTGGCATGGCGTGATTATTTTCAACGCGTAGCCCAGCATAAAAATCTTGATACTGATATTAAACAAAGGCAGGGTAAATTAAATAATCAACTTATTCCAGAAGCCATTGTAAATGCAACTACAGGTATTATAGTAATAGATAAAGGAATTACTGATTTATATAAACATGGATATATGCATAATCATTTACGAATGTATACTGCATCAATTGTTTGTAACATAGCTCAATCTCATTGGAAATTACCTGCT
>CANHDN010000102.1 GCA_947459415.1 Bacteroidota bacterium | reverse complement strand
CCTTGGCCTGATAGAGATTGATTGCACCAATTAAATACACCCTGTGTTACGCAAAACCAAAGAGATTTGGATAAATAAAAAATTATTGAATATTTTTGAATAGTTGCTTAATGCTATGCCTACCATGACAAAAAAGAAAAGTTCGCTTGAAAAATTGAATGAGAAACTGCAAACTCAAGTAAAACGAATAGAAATTGACTTTGCAGACATTCCTGCCGGAAGTAATATGCTCATTCCAACACCACAAATAATTGATAGTTATATTAACCAAATTGGTTATGGTAAAAGAATAAATCCTAAAATAATGCGTAAAGATCTTGCATTAGCACATCATGCTGATTATACCTGCCCTGTAACTACTGGGATTTTTTTGCGCATTGTAGCTGAGGCCAATTATGAAAAATTGCTTCAAGGAATGAATGCTACTGAAATTACCCCATTTTGGAGAGTAATTGAACCCAATAGTCCCTTGGCGAAAAAACTCACATTTGGACAAGAATTTATTCTGAAACAATTGGAAAATGAAGAGAATTAGCAAGCTTTGCCTTTTAGTAAAAATTATTAATGTAAAAAAAATGTTAATTTAGCAATTTGCTAAAATGAAGCATGGATGCTATTGCTTGCACTTTAAGTAAGTGCATTTATTCAGGTGCACCTATGCATAAACATTAATAAATAGCTGATGAAAGAAAAAATTTACTTTGGATTTTCGAATTCGGTTCACGACCCCGCCATAGCCATCATAAATCAAGAGGGTTCTCTATTATTTGCTGAGGGCCTAGAAAGAAGACTCAAGAATAAAAGAGCCTGGAACGCCTCTACAGACAGCATTGGGGTAATCGAACCACTTTTAAAAGAATATGGTAAAAATAAACAAATAATTGCCGCCACAACATGGTCCCAAAGTTCAATGAGATTGGTTCCTATACTAACTAAATTATTAAAACTACAACAGCGTTATTACAAGGTTTTTTCAGATAATAAGGAACAATTAGGTAGGATTTATGAAAATCAACTATTTCAGCAATCTATGTATAGGGTTCCTAATCATTTAAATAATTTATTGCTGAACCTCGAATTTAGGTTGTTAGAAATGGGAAATCCTTCACCCATTAAGATTTCCTATAATCATCACCTTTGTCATGCAGCTACAGCTTGTTATTCTTCCGATTTTAAAGAGGCATTGTGTTTGGTTTTTGATGGCTTGGGAGAGAGCGGCTCATTAGCTGCTTATCATTATAAAAATAATGCCATTCAATTATTAAAAAAGTCTGGAAAGTTAAACATGGCAAGCATTGGTCTGTTTTATCAGTCTGTTTGCAAGGCCTGTTTATTTGATCCTTTATCTGGTGAGGAATGGAAGGTAATGGGTTTAGCTTCTTATGGAAAGTTATCTCAAGAATATTATAACCTTTTACGTCCCATGCTGTATGTGAAAGGTGGCATACTGTATCGGTCAAAAGATTATTATCACCGCTTATCTCAATTATTGCAGCTTTCCTTTGATTTTACCAATGCGATGGATGCCAAAGATCTGGCCTTCACTGCCCAGTTTATTACAGAAGAATTAACCAAAGAGATTTTAACCCAATTACATGCAGAATTTGAAATAAACCAATTGGTACTTACCGGAGGTTGCGCGCTTAATTCTAGTTCAAACGGTGAAATTTTAAACAAGACATCTTTTAAAAAATTATTTATTCCAATGGCTCCTGGAGACGATGGAAATGCAATAGGGGCAGCAGCCTTGGCATGGCAAAATGATCATAAGAATAAAAAGTTAAGCATTACAGGTGCGCCATACCTTGGTTCAGTAATAAAAGAACAAGATGTGAAGAGATTTATTCAATTTTCAGGCATAAGAACGCACACTTGCAACAGCCAATTTGAATTAACAGATAAAGTTGCTGATGCATTGGTTGAAGGGAAAATAATTGGATGGATTCAGGGAAGGGCAGAGTTTGGGCCAAGGTCTTTGGGCAATCGTTCCATAATTGCAGATTGCCGGAATAAATCAATAAAACAGAGATTAAATGAACGCGTAAAATTTAGAGAGGAGTTTAGGCCATTTGCCCCATCCATTCTGCATGAAAAAGGTGAAGAATATTTCAATAATTATAGTTACACGCCCTATATGGAGAAAACATTATTATTTAAAAACCTAACAGATACTCCAGGCGTGGTTCATGAAGATAACACAGGCAGGTTACAAAGTGTAACAGCAGAAAATAATCCTCTGTTTTATAAATTATTGTTTAGTTACTATCAAAAAACAAACATTCCAATTATTCTAAATACTAGTTTCAATGTAATGGGTAGGCCAATTATTCATGATATGGAAGACGCATTTGGGGTATTTATGGGGTCTGGGCTAGATATGTTGGTAGTTGGTAATACTATTTTTAATAAGAAAGATAAAGAATGAGAGTATTGCTAGTTTTAGATAGTTATCCTCCAGATTTAAATGGTGGTGCTTATTTTACACATAGGCTTGCCAAGGTGCTATTAACATTGGGAATTGAGGTTCAGGTGGCTTGTCCATCATTGAGTTTAGTGAGCCATGATGATGATTATGAAGGGGTACCATTGTATAGATTTTCATCATTTCCAAGTTTTATATATAAAAATTTCAGGATCATCAATCCAATACATCTTAATAAAAAATCCTGCGCTTTGTTAACTGTTTTTATGCCAGATATTGTGCATTTGCAAGGGAAATTTATACTCGGAAATGCAATCTTTAAGAAAGCCAAAAAAATGGGCATTCCTTGCTTTGCCACAAACCATCTAATGCCACAAAACTTTGAACATTATTTTAAAATACCCAAATTTTTAAATGCTGTTTATACTAGGTTTGTTTGGACTTGGGTATTTCAAATGTATGAGCAACTTCCCATAATTGTATCACCGACAAAAAGTGGGGCCATTGAATTAAATAAAAATGGTTTTACAGGTCGGGTAGAGGTAGTTTCATGTGGCGTAGATTGCAATTTATTTCACCAACAAAAAAATGTTTTGGAGCTAAAAAAAATATTTGGGCTTCCGAATAACTTTATCATATTATATACAGGTAGGCTTGATAAAGAGAAAAACATAGATGTTGTATTAAAAGCTTGTGCAATACTTAGCAAAAAAATATCTTTTCATTTGGTTATAACTGGCACTGGAAAGGAAGAAAATAAGCTAAAAAAATTAGCTAAAGAATTAGGAATTGATTCAAAAGTTACCTTTACTGGAAAAATAAATGATGCGGAGTTTCCTGATATATATAAAGTTGCAGATGTTTTTGTGAATGCATGTCTTGTTGAGCTTCAGTGTATTAGTGGTTTAGAGGCATTGGCAGCAGGGCTACCACTTGTTCTGGCAAATAGCTTGGCACTGCCAGAATTGATTGACAGCGATTTGCCAAATGGTTTTACATTTATCCCAAATAACCACATACAGTTGGCAGAAATATTATATAGAGTTCAAACGGATGATGTATTAAGAAAGCAACTAGGTGAAAACAGTTTAAAACTATCTCAGGTGCATGACTTAAAACATACAGCGAATAGATATATTGATATTTATAATCGTTTAACTAAATAATAATTTGGATGAAAAATTGGATACTATTAATACATAATAAAAAGTTTGTTTGGCATTTAGTAATTTCTATGTTATCCTGTCTGCTGGCCTTTCAATTCAGTAATAAACAATCATATGCTATGGATAAGTTAAATGGGCCCTCATTAAGTGATTTAATACTAGATCATTTACCATATTATAATGGTTCAGAATTCTTTGCTATTCTTGGTATATTTACCTGGTTTATTTTACTCCTATATTATTTGACCATTCCACAACAACTTCCATTTTTATTAACTTCTTTTGCCATTTTTTTTTCGGTACGAGCTTGTTTTATTTCACTTACCCACATGGGGCCACCAGCTGGATTGGCATTAGATCAGGCAATTTTATCTTTTAATATGTATCAATCAGACTTGTTTTTTTCAGGACATACCGGTGCGCCATTTTTTCTTGCCTGTCTTAGTAAGAACAAATGGATAAAGTATTTTTGTATAGGTGTCTCTTTACTAATGGGTTTTTCTGTTTTATTGTTTCGATTGCATTATAGCATTGATGTTTTTGCTGCATTTTTTATATCACATTCATTAGCAGTTTTAATCCAGAAATACTTGAGTAAATTAAGTGGTTTGAAAATCGATTATTTAGTATGAAGAATAAAATATTAATTACAGGTGCAGCCGGATTTTTAGGTGGAAGAACGGCAAAATATTTTGCTAGTTTTGCCAACATAGAGGTAGTGGCCACATCACGCAGAAGTGATAGAAAGGAAGAATTAGAGCTTGCTGGTTGTACCTTTTTGCCGGGCGATTTAGTCAATTCTCATTTTTGTGAAATAATTACAAAGAATATAAATATAGTAGTGCATTGTGCGGCACTTTCGGCACCATTTGGTTCCTATGAAAGTTTTTTTGCTGCTAATTATTTAGCTACAAAAAATTTAGTAGATGCTTGCTTAAAAAATGGGGTTCACACATTTATCTTTATCTCAACACCTAGTATTTATTTCAACTTCTCAGATAGGTTTGATGTAAAGGAAAGTGATCCGCTGCCTGACAAGTTTGTAAATAATTATGCCAGCACAAAAATGCTTGCAGAACAATTTGTTTTAAAAAATAATAAAAAAAATATGCGAACCATCGCCTTAAGACCCAGGGCTATCATTGGTGCGGAAGATACAGTAATTTTCCCAAGGGTTTTAGCTGCCTATCAGGCGAAGCGTTTAAAAGTAATTGGTAATGGGAAAAATGTATGTGATTTAACCTGCGTTAGCAATGTGATAGAGGCAATTAAATGTTCTATACAAGCAAGTGAACATGCCTATGGTGAGGCATACAACATTACAGATGGTGAAGGGATTAATTTTTGGGAAGCTGTAAATTATACATTAAATTCTTTGGGCTGTAATCCGGTTAAAAAGCGGATTCCAAAATCTGTTGCCATGTTAGCTGCAGCAATTTTTGAACAAAGAGCAAAATGGAGTAAAGATAACAAAGAGCCCATTCTTACCAGATATGGTATTGGTATTTTAAGCAATAATTTTACCTTAAATATAGATAAAGCTCGTGTCAAGTTGGGGTATGAACCAATTATGAAAACCATGGAAGGAATTGAGGAATTTATTATATGGTACAAAAAACAGAATTAAGTATTTCATTATTTGCATCTGGTTATTGCCAAGCACATGAAAGAATTGTAGATCCTTTGAATGGAAAAGGGAGGTGCAAATTTCATGCTGTATGGGCGCTCATATTTGCTCCAAAAATTGGGTATATCTTATTTGATACTGGTTATAGTAATGAATTCAATAAGGCAACAAAAACTTTTCCTGAAAGATTTTACCGCTGGGCTACTCCAGTATATTTGAATGAGCAATACACTGTTAAAAATACCCTACATGCAAAAGGAATTTTTCCTGATGATATTAAGTACATCATTTTATCTCACTTTCATGCAGACCATATTGCTGGATTAAAAGATTTCCCAAATACACCCATTATCTGCAGTAAAAAGGCACACGATGAGGTTAAAAATATACATGGAATTAAAGCGATAAGCAAAGGAATTTTACACAATTTATTACCTGTAAACTATGAAAGAAATTTACTTTTTATTGAAGATATAGCCGATAAAAGATTTGTAAATCAGTATGGTTTAGAGGAATTCTACTTATTAGGCTTAAATGAGTTTAAATTGGTAAGCCTTCCAGGTCATGCCAGAGGGATGCTTGGATTTATTTATCATAGTAGTACGGAGCATATTTTATTTGCTACGGATGCATCTTGGCGATATGATACATATAAGCAAAACGTTCTTCCTAAAAAAGTTGTTAAATTATTTTTTGACTCATGGGATGATTTTGTTGATACACTTCAAAAAATAAGATGTTACGAATTAGATAATGAAAACGTAAAAATTTTATTTACACATTGTCCTAAAACCTTAATGCTGACTCATCATGCTTTTTAAATTAAAAATAATATATTATTGGCTGCTTTTTAAAATGAGAGGGCCATATTCTGATAGAAAAGGTTTAAAGGCTCACCAGCAAAGGGAACTTAAAAAATTTGCTAAAAAAGTATTAATTAATTCGCCATTTTATAAATCTTATTGCCAAAATGAAACAGTTTTATGGGATGCTATGCCGGAAATCACTAAAACTGAATTTATGGCGAATTTTAATTCAATTAATACCTGCAATATGACTATTGAAGAAGCTATGCCATTCGCACTAGCAGCTGAAAAAAATAGATCCTTTAAGAATGAAATAAACGGTGTTACCATTGGCTTATCTACCGGAACTAGTGGTAAACGAGGCTTATTTCTGGTTTCAGAAAATGAAAGAGCGCAGTGGGTAGCACTTGTGATGTCACGAGTAATAAAACCTCGTTTATTTCAAAAACAAAAAATAGCATTCTTCCTTCGTGCGAATAGTAATTTATATGCTTCTGTTTCATCTAGTTTGTTTGAGTTTAGGTATTTTGATATTTTTCAGCCAATAGATAAGTTACTGATTGAATTAAATGATTTTGCTCCACAAATCATTGCTGCGCAACCTTCGGTGCTTATGGATATTGCACAAGCGCAACAGTCAGGTCACATAATGGTTTGGCCAAATCAAATTATCTCTTTTGCAGAGGTGCTGCATCAAAAAGATAAAGAGTTTATTGAATCACAATTACCTGCCAGAATTACTGAGGTTTATCAATGCACAGAAGGGTTCTTAGGCGTTAGTTGTGAGTATGGCACCCTACATTTAAATGAAGATTTTATTCATATTGAAAAGGATTGGATTGACGAAGATACATTTTACCCCATAATAACTGATTTTTCTCGTAGCAGTCAGCCTATTGTAAAATATAAACTCAATGATGTTTTGCAGGTTAAGAAAAAACCATGTTCATGTGGTTCGCAATTATTGGCCTTAGAGAAAATAATAGGAAGAGATGATGATGTTCTAAATTTTAATACGCAGAAAATCTATCCAGATTTAATCGCAAGAAGAATTGCAATTACCTGTAATCATTTTTATAATTATACAATTAGTCAGGTAAAATCAGACCTGCTCGAAGTTCAAATTGAATGTAATGAAATAGATTATGATACACTGCAAATTCAATTTAAAGAAGTGATTTCGAATTTGTTGCAAGAGCTAGGGGTTAGGGGTGTTGAAATTGATTGCAGGCGTGATATAGTAAGGGTTTCAGGGAATAAATTAAGAAAAATTATTTGTAAGATATGAGTATACTAATTAGGGCCATTGAAAAGCATTTGCCACAAAATCGATATCATTCATCTGAATTGGATGAACGTGCCAAGGTGCCTGTGGGTAGAATTGAAAAATACACCGGAGTAACCTTTAGACATCATATTTCGGGTAACGAATCTGTATGCACATTGGGTGCCGAAGCATTGAAAAAGGCATTAAATAAAGCACAGTTGTCTGTATCTTCCATTGATTTGTTAATTAGTTGTGGTGCGAGTTTCGATTATTCGGTTCCACATAATTCGGCTATAATAAAATCACTAATAACAGATGATTCAGTTAATTTTCATTGCCTAGATATTCATTCTACTTGCTTGAGTTTTTTAAATGCGCTGGATATTGCAAATATGTATTTAGAAACCAAAAGATACCAAAGGGTTGCCTTAGTTTGTTCAGAAGTATCCTCCAAAGCACTAACACCTCAAGAGGAAATGGTTTATGGTTTATTTGGAGATGCAGCGGTGGCATTAATTATAGAAAATTCAGATGATTTTGGTTACCAACAAATCTATTCCGATTTTATCAATTTTCCTTCTGGATCTTTATTTGCAAATGTCCCAATTGGAGGGGCTATTAACAGAGGAATGCATTCTGATGCAAACGATTTAGGTTATTATTTTAAAATGAATGGAAAAGGTTTATTTAGATTAACAACCAGGCATATCGATCCTTTCTTAAATAAAATGGAGCAACAATTAGGCACTAAACTAAAAGATTTTGATCGAATTATAACCCATCAAACAAGTAAAATGGGCAATGAATACTTTCTGAATCATTTTGAATTGAATCAAAGTCAAATTATTGAAACATTGGGTGTATATGGAAATTGTATTTCAGCTTCCATTCCATTGGGATTGGAAGTGTATATAAACCAGCTTAAAAAAAGTGGGCCAGAAAAGATTCTTTTATTTGGCTCAGGTGCAGGAGTTAGTTTAGGTCTAATCGCATTAAATTTTAATTCAAATCCTAATAATTGATAGCGATTAACAAAAAATATTTAACTTTGAATAGAAAAAATAAATATTCATACCTATGACAAATATGAGAAAACCTTTCACCGCTATGATGCTCATTACCATGGCTATCATCCTTTTTTCCTTTACGATTCCTTCTGGCTGGTTCAAAGCAGGTAGTGCACCTAAAAGCTACGATATGGGCGTGGATTTGGGT
>CANHDN010000101.1 GCA_947459415.1 Bacteroidota bacterium | reverse complement strand
GCTTTTGGTAATAGACCATCTTTACTCATGCTAAAAAACACCCTGCTTTGTCCCATTAACATAACTAATATTACTGACGAGAATCCAGCCAAAATTGCAACCGTTACACTTGTTCCAAGCCACTCATATCCTTTCATGTAGGTTTGAATGGCATAAGTAACAGATGCTTCTTTTCCAGAGGTTTTAAATTCTTCCCAATTTGCTACACCTGTTAAAACATGTCCGAATAAAACATATAGAATGGTGCAAATAATTAAAGAACCCAAAATGCCGATAGGCATATCTCTTTTTGGGTTTTTAGCTTCTTGTGCTGCAGTACTTACTGCATCAAAACCAATAAATGCAAAGAATACAATTGCTGCTCCACCTAAAACCCCGCCCCATCCATGTTTAAAGAAGCCTTCATGGCCAATGGTTCCTTCAGGTATCATAAATGGCACATGGTTTTCTGGTTTTATAAACTGCCAGCCTAAACCAATAAATAATAATACAATGGCAACTTTAATAAAAACGATGATGGCATTTACACTTGCCGATTCTTGTGTTCCTTTGATTAATAATAAGGTTAATGCAAATAAGATAACTAATGCTGGGGCATTTATAAAACCCCTTGTTACCTCTACCAAACCTTGCACTTTTTCGCCAAGGTGTTCATATATTTCATTACTTAATAGTAATTGTCCGTCTTTTACCTGAGTTGCTAGGCTGGGGTGAATGGATAATACTTGGTCAATATTTTCTTGACCGATCACTCGTTTCATGCTCTCAAAAGGCGAGTGACACCATTCATAAGGAATAACTCCACCCAAGAGGTTATTCAGATATTCGCTCCAAGCAATTGCTACCGTTGCTGCTCCGAGTGCATATTCCATGATAAGTGCCCAACCAATAATCCAAGCCATTAACTCACCCATTGTAACATAAGAATAGGCATATGCACTGCCTGCAATCGGAATCATGGCAGCAAATTCTGCATAACAAATACCAGCAAAAGCACAGCCAACTGCAGCAATGATAAAACTCATAGACACCGCTGCTCCAGCAGCTTCAGCAGATGCTGCTGCAGTTCTAACAAATAAGCCAGCACCAATAATTGCACCTACTCCAAGGGCAACCAAATTAAGGGCAGTAAGTGTGCGTTTTAATTGCGAACCATCATGGTGGCGCAATAAATCTTGTAAGGATTTAGTGTAAAAGAAATTCGACATATCATCTATATATTTTGGGCAATATATAGAAAAGATTGAGAAAGTTAAAAATGCTTTTAAGCAAATAATGGGCTATTCAACAAAATCTTCTTTTTCTACTTTGTTAGATTCAAAATTAGCGCAATCTAATTCTACAGAAATTGGGCTTTGTGGTGGAGACCATTCATTCACTATTTGAAATAAATTGGGTACTTTACTCACTTGCTGCATATAGGTTGCCCAAATTGGCATGGCCATAGCAGAGCCAGATCCCAACTCCATGCTTCTAAAATGAATGGCTCTATCTTCCCAGCCAACCCAGCAACCAGATACTAATGTAGGAGTAATTCCAATAAACCAGCCATCACTATAATTCTGAGTAGTGCCGGTTTTTCCACCTACAGCACCTGGAATCTGATAAAGGTATTTTACTTTAGCTGCGGTTCCATGCGTGGTAACTTTTTCCAACATTTTACACATAATGTAGGCAGTTTGCTCGCTTAATGCTTCTTGAGTAACAGGCAAGTTTTCATAAATTACATTTCCGTTTTTATCTAGGATTCGAGTTAAGTAATTTGGCTTAATCCAAACACCTTTGTTAGCAAAAGTAGAGAATGCTCCCACCATTTCATAAACGGAGATATCTGCTGTACCTAATGCAGAAGATGGATAAGGTTCAATAGTAGATTTTACGCCCATTTTTTTAGCTAAATCAATAATGTTATTGATGCCACCTTCTCCAAGTAATTTTAGTACATTTAAACAAACTAGGTTCATAGAGAATTGCAAACCTCTAAACATCGTCATTTCTGGTGTTCCAAATTTTTCGTCGGCATTACTTGGATTATAATCTGGGTATCCTGCAAAACTTACAGGTTTATTAGGAATTAAGGTACAAGGTGAAAAGCCATTATCTACCGCAACTGTGTAGACAAATGGTTTAAAGGTTGAACCAACCTGTCTTTTAGCTGTAATATTTACGTGGTCATATTTAAAATATTTATAGTTATGTCCGCCTACCCATGCTTTAATTTTACCATTTGTTGGATCCATGCTCATAAAACCACATTGCATAAAATACTTGTAGTATTTAATGCTATCCATTGGTGTCATTACTGTATCAATTTCTCCTCTGGTATAACTAAATACGCGCATTTTTACTGGGGTATTAAATTCTGCTTGGATTTCAGATTCCGACTTTTTTAATTCTTTGGCAATTCGATACCTGTCACTACGTTTCATTCCAGTCAATAGAACTTCTTTGTATTCTCCCCATGGTTCTCTTCCTTTCCAATGTGCAAAAAACTTCTTTTGTTGTTCTTTGAGTTGCTGTTCAACAGTTTGTTCAGCAATTTGCTGCATGGTGGTATTAATTGTTGTATAAATTTTTAATCCGTCCTTATACAAGTTATATCCATTCTCTTCGCACCAATTGAGCAATTCCATACGCAATGTTTCTCTAAAATAGGTAGCCAAACCTTGGTTATGACTTTCTTCTTGAAATTGTAAATCTATGGGAGAAGACTTTAAGATGGCGCATGAATCTTGGCTAATAAAGCCTGCTTTTGCCATTTGGTTCAAAACAGTGTTTCTTCTGTTGAGCGAATTAGCTGGGTTTCTTATAGGGCTATATAAAGTAGGCGCTTTTAGCAAACCTACCAGCACCGCAGCCTCTTTTGCATTGAGTTCATAGGGTGTTTTGGCGAAAAATGTTTTAGCAGCACTTCTAATTCCAAAAGAGTTACTTCCAAATTCTACTGTATTAAAATACATGGTTAGTATTTCGTCTTTGGTATATCGTTGCTCAATTAGCGCTGCTACAATCCATTCTTGTAATTTGGTAACAGCTTTGTCTACAATGCTTCTGAATTTTCTTCTTGGAAATAGATTTTTGGCGAGTTGTTGTGATATGGTACTTCCCCCTTGTTTTTTACCCATCAGGTTATAAATAACAATGGTAAAAATACGACTGTTATCTACGCCACTATGTTCGTAGAAACGTATGTCTTCAGTTGCAATCAATGCATTTATTAATTGGGGGCTCAATTCTTCGTAGCTAGCATTACTTCTATTTTGAAGATAATACTTGCCTAATTGCACGCCATCTTCTGCATATATTTCGCTTGCTAATTGGGTGGTAGGGTTTTCTAATTCTTCAATGGGTGGCAATTGCCCAAACCAACCCATTGCAATAGCCCAAACCATGGCAGCAAGGAGAAAAATTCCTCCAAATGCACCAATCCACAGCCATTTTAAATATTTCCAATAAGGGTTTTTAAATAGGTACTCGCTAAATTTCATTTTACATGTTGGTTGGCTGATAGTTGATTTTTAAAGAATGCTTCAAATTTCTCAATTTTTTTATCTTTAAGTACTACTTTGAAATTTTTTGTTGATATGGCATATTCAATAATGGGTTCAGTAAGTTTTAATTTTTTACTTTTGAATTGAGTTGCCTGAATGGTTTTCATATATTCTAGGGTAGTAGTAAAATTTTTAAACTCTCTAATGGTAATGAGCTGAAAGCCCTCGTTACTCATAATTGGATTTACCTTTAAATTTTGATCTGAGGCATATGCTTCATTGAAGGAGTTAAACGCACTTAGAATTTCATTTAGGTCTTGCACCTTTTCTTTGAAAGCGAAAACAAAATAAAAAGGAGTTTCTGTTTCAAGATCAAATTCTTGAGCAGTTTCACCTGAGTTTGCACCTGGGGTTTGGGTTACTTTTTCTGCACGTGTTAGCACTTTAATAAATTCATCTGCTTTGGCAGCCACATCCAGGCCTTTGTGAGCATTACTTACTTCTGTTAGGGCTTTTAAAAAAGCCTCCTTGCTCTGGGTTTTCCCAATACAAAAGGCATGTAACAAATCTATTTTTGGTGCTAATGGATTTCCAGGGAACTGTTTTTCTATATCGCCCTTCATGCTGATTGCTTGCCAATAATCTGCTTGTTGGTAGGCTGAAAACATTTTTTCGTATGCCTGGTTAAGAGCGCTATTATTGCTTATTTCGGCAGATGCTAACACTTTATTTTGAAGCATCAAGCTATATGGGTTATCTGGATATTTTTGAATAAGTTGGTTTTTATTTTCTTCTGCTACGCCATTATTTTTTAAGGCCAGATTACTCTTGTATAAATAGTAAAATGCATTTGGTTCGTATTCGCTTTCTGGGAATCTGTTTTGTAAAATATCATAATATTTTTTAGATTCTATTGGGCTTTTTAAACGATCAAAATAGATATTTCCCAGGTTGTTCAAAGATAGTAACATGCGCTCGTTTGAGCGTTTCTTTTGAGCTATGCTAAGCGGCACATCTTTTACCCATTTATCTTTATTTTGATCACCAGTGAGCTTATTGGTTATTTGCTCTGAATCAATTTCTTTTGGACCAACTTGGGCAGTGTTTTTATTTTTTAGTTCGCTCGTATCCTTGGCATCAGGTTCTATTTCTTGCTTTGGTTTTTCTTTCGCAGCGATTCTCCAATAATCCTCATTTGCCCTTTGTCCCCATTTTTTATTTGAGAAAAATTCTGCAATGCCTGCATTTAACAGAGTGGCATTGTAAAAATACCAAGAATTATCTCCAGAGCCAGGAAGGCTTGGTGCAGCAGCAGCAAAAGCATTTTGATTGCTGCTCAAACTAGCGTTCTGTTTAGCTCTTTTTTTTGCTTCTTTCTCTGCTAATTCTGCTTGTCTTTTATTTTCCGCAATCCAAAAATCTATTTTTCTTTCCAAAGCATCTTTGCTCAGGATAGCTAGTTTTTGGAGCGAATCTTCTACTTCATAAACTTGTAAATTGCTTATCAAATCAGATAATACAGTTTTGGTTTCTTTGATCTGACTGTATTTTGAATCTTTATCATCCCAAGCATTTACGGTGCTGTCATAATAAATTTGCGCATTTTTAAATTCTTTTATTTCAAAATAAAGTTTAGCTAGTTCAAACAAGGTTAAGGCCTTTTGCGTTTTATTTTTACTGTTAAACGAGGAAGATTTTTTAAAATCAGATAAGGCATTGGTGTAATTTTTTTGAGCCAGATTAATTTTACCTAATTCATAAAAAATTTGGTCTAAAAAGTCAATATTCTTCTCATCAGATGCCATGCGTTTCAGATTTCTTTTAACCCTTTCAACAGACCGAGGGTCGTTAATATCGTATATTTTAGTAAGGTTAATATTGGCATTAAAAGCAAAATCGTAGGAGGGAACCATTGAAATGACCTTATTAAAATAAAAGCTGGCCTCTGCTTTTTTGTTGGCCTGAAGGCAAAGCTGACCCAATATAAAATAGTATCTAATTTTATCTTCCTTTTTGAGTTTACCAGTTATGGCAACTTTTAAATTGTCTATGGCAGAAGTGTATTTCTCTTGTTTAATATTGATATCAGCTGCAGTTGCATAGATCATGGCAATGTCTTTCTTCTCGAAGTTCTTTTTTGCAAGTAACAAACCCATGATAGATTCTGCTTCACCTAATTTTTTTAAACCCACGTAGTTTCTGGCAATGTAACAAGTGCTTAAGTTGGTAAATGGTCCATTTTTATATTTACCAATGATGTACTGAAAGGTTTCGATAGAAGCAAAATAATCTTGTTTATAGAATCTACACTTACCCATTGCCACATATGAATCGTCTGTATAAGCCCCAATGGTGTGCATTTGAATTGCCTTAGAAAACTTTTTTATGGCCTCATCTAATATATTGCCTGCGGCCTTTGCAGATTCAGAACTTCCTAATGGGAAAACTTCTAATACTTTTCCAAAGTTGTTTTGGTGCGCATTTTCCATTTGAAGAATAGCATCCAATAATTTTTGTTCCCCATTAAAATAGACATTATAATGGCCTGTTAAGGTATGGTATTTTCTATTCAACCACTTGTCTTTGGTTGGATTACACGATATAACTGCTAAAAGGAACAGTAGTAAAGTTGCGCTTATGTGTTTGTTTTTGTACAATGCTAAACAGGATTTGCTTATATTTGAAAATTAAACGTACAATTTTAACCAAAACTTTTTTATTTCGACTATAAGTTATGGATCAACCAAAGAAAAAATTAATTCATAAGCTGCAATATAAATACAGGTTGGTAATTATCAATGATGAATCTTTTGAAGAAAAACTTTCATTGAAATTAACTCCAATGAATGTTTTCGTTAGTTTAAGTTCTGCCATTGTTTTATTTACAGTGCTTATTGTTACCCTTGTTTTTTATACTTCCCTACGAGAATTTGTTCCCGGTTACACCGATACAAAAACCAAACGAAATGTCCAGCAATTATTGTATAAAACCGACTCATTAGAACAAGTTTTAAAGGCTAAAGAGTTATTTTATGCTAATTTTTTAAATGTTTTGGAGGGGGGGAGTGGAATTTCGGACAGCACGCATCAAAATAATTTACCAAATCATTAATTTTTTTTTGTTGCTGAACCCATTTTTTTTAAAAAACTAATGTATATTTGTTGAATTAGATTTTTTTATACGATTATTTCAACCTTACATTATGGCGATTTTTAACCCATCCAAAAATAGCTCTTTTAACCCTCAAGATCTTAATATTCTTAATGCTGGAACTAAAATACAAGGTGATTTAAGTTCTGAAGGTGATTTGCGCATTGATGGCGGAATTAAAGGTAACATAGATGTAAAGACCAAGTTGGTTTTGGGTGTTTCATCACAGGTTGATGGCAATGTAAAAGCTCAAAATTGTGATATTTCTGGAGTGGTGAATGGCAATATTGAGGTTAGCGAATTGCTTACTATCAAAGCTTCAGCAAAAATCAAGGGTGATATTTCTTGCTGTAAGTTGATTATAGAATCTGGAGCAGTATTTAATGGTAAAAGCAGCATGGTTGCCGATTTAAACAGCAGTATTGGAGAGTATAAAAGCGGTAAATTCGCCAAGCCTCTAGAAACCAAAGCTCCCGTTGTAAGTGCAGAAAAAGCCTCCATATAATTCCTTTTTAAAATATACTAACCAAGCCATTCAAATGATTTTGGTGATGGTTGTAGGCTCTTTGGGTGGCAAATATGCTGATGCCTATTTTCACACCAGTTTTCCAATTTTTACATTACTTGGTGTTTTCTTGTCTGTTTTTGCCGCTTTGTATTTGGCAATTAAAGATTTCCTGAAAAAATAATTAATTGATTTTTATTTACTCAATATAAACCCCTACTTTTGCGGCACTTAAAAAAAGTAGTTGCTATTGAATTGTCAATTATTTTTCTTGATTATCAAATGTTTACATCTTAATTATGAATAAACTTAAATTTTATCCAAGTCTTATTATACTCACTGGAGTATTGGGCTTGCTAATATTAAGTTTTCAAAAATTTCAAACTCAAATAGATCTTAGTAATTTAATTTGGATTGCCTTATTGTATTATTTATTGTTAACTGCAATCACCCACAAAATTAGTAATTCAGGATTGCCAAAAGACAATAAAACATTTATAATCAGGACATATAGTGCCATTGGTATTAGGTTTATATTTTCTATATTCCCCTTAATAATATATTTAATTTTTTCGCCAGAGCGCCAATTATCCTTTGCGGTTGTGTATCTTTTTTTGTATTTCTTTTACACAGCTTTTGAAATTTATTTCCTTGTAGTTAACTTGCGCCCCGATTTAAAAAAATAAGATAGTTCATGCAGCATACTAAAAGAAAGATATTCAGTTATTTAATTCCAATTTTGTTGGTACTTGTCTATTCAACTTATTCAAGTTTTTCAGCATTTGGACAAGATCATGCGGTTCCAACTATCACAGACTCTTCCACACATCATCACAATGAATCTTCTCATCAAGAATCTTCTCATGCTGAATCTTCGCATGCAGAAACTGCTCATGAAGAAGGTAAGGTAGATGCCGGTAAATTAATAATGGAACATATTGCAGATGCTCACGATTGGCATATTGCAACCATTGGCCATACTCATATTTCAATTCCATTACCTGTAATTATTAAAGACGATCAAGGAATAAAGATGTTCATGTCATCTAAATTTGAGCACGGTCATGCCATGTATGAAGGATACAAATTGTTGGAAGGCAAAATAGTAGCAGTGAACTCAGAGGGTAATATCAATCATGAAGCAACATTTTATGATTTATCTATCACAAAGAATGTTGCCAGTATGCTAATCTCTGTGCTCGTTTTGTGTTGGATTTTGTTTTCAGTGGCTGGCAGTTATAGAAAGAATCATGGAAGAGCTCCAAAGGGATTAGCTAATTTAATAGAAATGGCAATCTTGTTTATCAGAGATGAAGTTGCTAAGCCCTCTATTGGTCCTAAATACCAAAAATTCTTACCTTATTTACTAACGATATTTTTCTTTATCTTCATCAATAACTTATTTGGATTAGTTCCAATTTTCCCGGGTGGAGCTAATGTTACAGGTAACATAGCAATTACATTGGTTTTAGCTGTGTTTACATTTGT
>CANHDN010000100.1 GCA_947459415.1 Bacteroidota bacterium | reverse complement strand
CTTGATACCATAACAGTTTTCCCAAGTGGATTATTGAATCCAAAATTAGCAATTCTCGAAGGATGTGGAACAGGTGAAGGACAGAATCTCAAATCTGAAGGCTCAATTAATCTTACAAGAAGTTTCTTGTATAACAGTTCAGAAAGCGTAATCTATTCTATATGGGATGCGGATAACCAATCCAGCACCCATCTTTTTATTCACTTCTATCAATCACTTTCTGAAGGTTATAATTGCAGTGAAGCCTTACATAAAGCAAAAATTAGCCTTATAAAGGATTTTTATCATCCTGAGTGGGCTAACCCTTATTACTGGGCAAATTTTCAGCTAACAGGCAAGGCATTACGGTTTATCAATTGATTTCAGAACTTCTCTTGCAAGTGCAGCATATGGATTTGATGATTCTGAAGCAATTAACTCAAATTCATCCCTTGCGGTTTTTTCGCCATTTTTTAAATGTAACAAAGCAAGTCTAAAGCAAACTTTACTTCTGATAAAATCAGATTTTGAGTTACTTAATCCCATATAGATAGCTTCAGCATTTACATCATTTCCCATACGCTCTTCACAATAGCCTGAATAGTATGATACTGTGTCATTTTCAACTAATAAGTTCAATTTTTCAAGTGCAGAGTCGTAATTAGACCTTGCAATATCAACCATAATAGCATTTAAATCATCTTTATCACTACTACTCATTCGGATGCTAAATCCAGTTTCGGCATCTTTGAATAGATTGTAAATCTTTGTATTTTCCCCAAATTTAACATTAAATACCCAAATCAGACAAATTGCTATCAATAATGAAATCAAACTAGCGGATAAAATCCATTGCTTTTTTTTTCTATCCTTTTGGTCTAATAAAGCCAATCGAGCCTTTAATACTATGCTCGCTAAGCCATCTTTCTCAATTTCCCTTCTGAGCATTTTATAAACTAAATACTTGTGTTGTAAAATTTCATCTAATTGAAGTTTAGCTTTTAAAACATAAAATTCCGCCTCTCCAATTGTTCCATCATATAAAAGGTCGAATTCAGCTAATTCCGCCTCTGTTAATTCGTAAATACTAATCTTCATCAAAATATAGTTTATTAACGTTAGAGTTGAATGTAGAAATACATCTACTTTTCTTAGACTTCACTGTGTCAGCATTTTTATAATTAAGCATTAACGCAATTTCGTCCATTGACTTCTTTTCATAATAGAAGAGCTGCAAAATTTGTTTACATGCATCAGTCATTTTAGAAAAAATGAACTTAACAGCCTGATCTATTTTGTAATTATAGTCTTCATGTGCAATAGCATTATCAATAAACAACCCTTTCATTTCCCAGTCTTTCTTAACATTATCTATGTGTTGTATGAGTTTTACTTTACCTATTTGAATGATATAAGCAGACAAACTAGATTTGATTTCTGATAGAATTCCACGTTGTATGTTATGATAGAAAACAATTATAGTATCTTGGTATATATCTAAGATTATTTCCATGTTTATCCCAGGAAATTGCTTTGAAGCAAAAGCAATAAACTTAGGTTTTACTTCCAAGTATACCTTATCTAGTTCAGATAAGTCACCGGACTTTATTTTATCGATTATATTCATGCAAGATAGTTATCTCTATTAATCAAAAGCAAGTTGAATCAAATCCTTTGTTAAGTTCATAGTTATCGACAAATAATTAATTAATTTTTGCCAACTTAATACTTTTAAAGGGTGCAAATATCCTTTTTCACTCGTAACTTACTTTTAATTATTGCTTAATAAATTTGATTAACACTTCACTTTCGTCACAGATTTTTAATAGGTAAATTCCATCATTTAAGTTTTGTACATTTATTTGCTGATCTGTGCTTTTAAAATTATCACTTAATCTAACTCTGCCGATATTATCTATTACAACATATTCCTTTCCAATATAGTTAGCTGGCACTTTTATGTTGATTCTATCACTTGTAGGATTGGGGAATAATGAAATTTCATCATCAATATTATAATGAGCTACTCCAGTATTTTTACCCCCAATGCAATAAATATAACCTTCTCTAACAAGAGTATCAGGACAAGCTGTAATTTTATCTATTGCTATTACGGAAACATCATATAAACCATTGAAGTTATATTCATGAAATACTGATAAATTATTGCTATTTATTTCAATGCTATCTCCAAATGTCCATTTAAAATTATAATTATTCTGGTTTGAAGTAGTATTTGAAAACTGCACAATAAAAGGTGGAGCGGTAAATAGGGTTTGATTGGCTGTAAAGCTAGGATTGAAATCTTTTTTATTTACCCTTACTTCAATTGTATCAATTGCAGTGCACCCCCCATCAGTTGCAAGCAAATAATAGGTATTACTGTAGATAGGCATAATATAAGGATTGAGAATATTTGCATTACTTATACCAATTGTTGGTTTCCAAGAATAAGTTAGGTTTGCACTATTAGAATTGATCGTATTTCCTGCTAAAGTTGAATCACCACAAGTTTTTATTAAATTTGCAGAAGTAATCTCTAAGGAATTTACGATAACTTTAACTGTATCTGCTGCTCGGCAACCTTCAATTGAAGTTAATTCTAAGATGTAATTTGTTGTCGAAATTGGTTTGACTATCGGATTCTTTTTGGTAGAGGTATCTAAGCTATTGGAAGGACTCCATAGATAAGAAAGATTTGATTGTAACCCTGAATAATTATTTGTTGGATCTAGTATGCTGTTCTGACCACATATAATGGTCAAATCCTTTCCAGTATTAACTTTCATAGGACTCACCGTTATTAAAATGGAATCAGTAAATGATAATGAGGATGAGGCAGTTGCAGTAACTTTATACCAGGTGGTTTGTGTTGGTCTTGCAATTGGATTAGATTTATTAGAATTTATCAAACCAGATGATGGACTCCAAGAATAAACTAAATTTGATGGATTCCCATTACTAATTGCCACACCTAATTGAACAGAAGTTCCACATACAACTACAGTATCATTGTTGGCAATAGAACCGATTGGAGGAAAAGGTGGTAATTGAATTGCAGTTGAGAAACCACTCGCCATATACCCATTATCTATGGCTTGTAATCTTGCATAACATATCGAATCAAATGGTAGATTATTAATTAAATAAAATGTATCTAATTGAGTGTTCCCCATTGAAACAATTCGCCTTAATCCGTTGGTTAGGTTAGAATGAGGAGATTTATATCCATTAGGATTATCAATTGTACCTATTGCAAGATTGTAAGATAAACTTTTGGAAGGTGTTTGATTATCTGATGCCCTATTCCAACTCAGTTTTTTTAATCCTGTATTATATTGTAAATTAGTAGGAACTTGTGGACTTGTGTTTGGCTGGGCAAAACTAACATATTTATAAATCCTTGAAATTGAAGCTACTCCTGTAACACCAACAGATCCAGTAAGTAAAATATCCAAAAAACCATCATTATTAAAATCTCCCCAAGCAACTGAAGATCTAGAAACACCTGGTAAACTAATTCCTTGATTTACAGTTTGCTCTGTGAATGTTCCATTCCCATTATTTTTATAAATTTTCGAAACATTAGTATTTGAATACCAAGTATTTCCTGTTAATAAAATATCAAGAAATCCATCATTATTATAATCTCCCCAGGCAACTGAACCAAACCTTACCCCTTCTAAACTTATTGAAGTCTGTTCTATAAAATTTCCACTCCCGTTATTCCTATAAATTTTTGCATACTTGCTATTGTCATCAGATCCTGTTAATAAAATATCCAAAAAACCGTCATTATCATAATCACCCCAAGCCACTGAAGATCCAGAAACACCTGGTAAACTAATTTCAGTTCGTTCCGTGAAAGATTCATTTCCATTATTCCTATAAATCTTTGAAAAATGATAACGCCCATTAAATCCCGTTAATAAAAAGTCTAAAAATCCATCATTATTATAATCCCCCCAAGCAACTGAAGAGCCAGTCACTCCTGCCATAGGAAAAGATAAATGATGTGTAAAATTCCCATTTCCATTATTTCGGTATACTCGTGAAGAAGGCGTTGAACCAATAGTTCCAGTAAGTAAAATATCCAAAAAACCGTCATTGTTATAATCTCCCCAAGCAACTGAAGATCCAGAAACACCAGGCAAACTAATTTCAGGTCGTTCCGTAAAGGTTCCATTTCCATTATTCTTGTAAATCTTCGAAATCCCGCTGCCCGTTAATAAAATATCTAAAAATCCATCATTATTATAATCTCCCCAAGCAACTGAAGACCCAGAAACACCTGATAAACTAATTGTTGTCTGTTCGGTGAAAGTTCCATTTCCATTATTCTTATAAATCTTGGAAACATCGTTCACACCTGTATTTCCCGTTAATAAAATATCAAGAAATCCATCATTATTATAATCTCCCCAGGCAACTGAAGAACTTAAAACTCCAGTTAAGCTGATTCCAGTTTGCTCCACGAAAGTTTGCGCAAATGAGTTTTGTAATAGAAAGAAAGAGCAAAATATAAGAATTTGGGTTTTCATTTTCATGATATTATAGTTTACAATATTTAGCTTTATGGCACTTTGAGGTAATAATATTATTTGCATCTTTTATAAAATGTTTTTTACTAGTCCTGAAAAGTAAAAAAAGGTAAACACCTGCTGCTATTTTTTGCTAATTAAACGACGAATAGCTGTGTAAGCATGAAAATTTATTAGTGATATCATGTTCTTTAACCCTGGCAACTATTCATATAAAACAACGCAATGAAAAACAAATAAATAACCAGGTTTAAATCATCAAACAAAAAAAATAGCTTTCATTTGAATTGGCAATACCCTGACATTTAAAGATCCATTTCCTGGTTTTCCTAGAGGTCAAATCGCAATCGCTAAAATTCAACGCACCAAATCGAATGCGATTATAACAATCATACCATTTACAAGCGAATTACATTTTTGGGCAAGAATAAAAGTTGATAGAAGTAATTGAGTGGGGCTAGTTAAGTTAAAACAAAATTACAAAACAATATAAGTCAATAAACTTTAAATATCTTAAAGATATACACTTCCATTTAAACTAAAACTTTGAACAGATTCATCAGAAGAAAATGAGTGCTAAACACCTCTATGTTTAATTGAGGCTTTGGGGAGTCCTATCTACTCCTCAAAGCCCGCTGGACGAGGGTTTGAGTCCCGTACAGCGAGCAAAGATTCGCTTAGTGTGCTTTGACTGACCTGATGAAATCAGCCAGTCGAAAGTGCTCCTAAGTGGAGCTGGGTGGAGCTGCAGAGATTCGAACTCTGGTCCGGAAGTGCAATGGTCACGCTTTCTACATGTTTAGCGCAACATTAAATTCGGCCTAGGCGGGTTGTTGTGCTTACCAACCTAAACTATATTTACTAAATACTCTTTACAGCCAGTAACCACACTGCAAAAAGTCCCTGTCTGATGACGGTTCTAGTGGATGCGCGACAAGACAAACACACCCGAACCGAAGGCATATGCGTAATCGTCCTGATTAGGCAGCCATTGCGAATTGAGTTTCGCCAACTATGGTTTTGGAAATTGAGATTATAGTGCCAACTGTCCAATGCACTACCTGCTTACATGCCAATTAATCACCCCGTCAATACCGGTCAGCCCCAGAAATAAAGAACTTGTACAAAGGTAATCAATAAGGCGCAAATACCCATTCACTTTCTAATTATTATGAGAAATTAGCATAAAAATTCTCCATACAAATTAATTTGCTTTATTTTGCAACCTTAACACTTAAATATATAACACATGCAATACGATGTAATTGTGATAGGAAGTGGCCCAGGTGGATATGTAGCCGCCATTCGTGCCAGTCAGTTAGGTTTAAAAACTGCTGTTGTAGAAAAAGCAGAATTAGGCGGAGTTTGTTTAAACTGGGGATGTATCCCAACCAAAGCCTTATTAAAATCTGCTCAAGTATTTGAATACATAAAACATGCTAAAGATTATGGCATTGAAGTTGGTTCGGCCAGCCATGATTTTGGTGCAGTGGTAAAAAGAAGCCGTGATGTTGCAAATGGAATGAGCAAGGGCATTGCCTTTTTAATGAAGAAAAATAAAATTGATGTAATTGCCGGATATGGAAAGTTATTAAGTGGAAGCAAAGTAGAAGTAACAGATGCTGCAGGTGCAAAAGCCACTCACGATGCCAAACACATCATTTTAGCTACAGGAGCAAGAAGCAGAGAATTGCCAAATATAAAATTAGATGGCAAAAAAGTAATTGGATACCGCGAAGCAATGGTGTTACCAGAGCAACCAAAAAGCATTGTAGTTATGGGTAGTGGAGCAATTGGCTGTGAGTTTGCTTATTTTTACAATGCCATGGGAACCAAGGTTACCATCGTGGAATTTATGCCTAACATATTGCCTGTAGAAGATGAAGAGGTAAGTAAAGAAGTAGCTAAATCATTCAAAAAATCTGGCATAGATATTATGACCAATGCTTCGGTAGAAGCCGTAGATACAAGTGGTACAGGCTGTAAAGTAAAAGTTAAAACAGCAGAGGGCATGAAAGAATTACAGGCCGATATTGTACTTTCTGCAGTTGGAATCCAAACCAATTTAGAGAATTTAGGATTAGAAACGGTAGGGGTAAAAACAGATAAAGGCAAGGTAGTAGTGGATGATTTTTATGCAACGAATATCAAAGGTGTATATGCCATTGGTGATATTGTTAAAGGTCCGGCTTTAGCTCACGTATCAAGTGCTGAAGGTATTATCTGTGTAGAAAAAATTGCTGGTCATCACCCAGAGCCATTAAATTATAACAATATTCCAGGATGTACCTATTGCTCTCCAGAGGTTGCCTCTGTTGGGTATACAGAGAAAGCAGCTAAAGAAGCTGGCTATGAAATTAAAGTAGGGAAATTCCCATTCTCTGCCAGTGGAAAAGCAAGTGCAGGTGGAGTAAAAGAAGGATTCATTAAACTAATATTTGATGCCAAATACGGTGAATTTTTAGGTGCACATATGGTTGGCGCCAATGTAACCGAAATGATTGCAGAAGTGGTAGTAGCTAGAAAATTAGAAACAACAGGTATGGAGATAATCAAATCTGTACATCCACATCCTACCATGAGTGAAGCTATTATGGAAGCAGCTGCTCAGGCTTATGGAGAATGTATCCATTTGTAATAGGAAATAGTTATTTTAATAAAAAAGGCGCCATCAGGCGCCTTTTTTATTAAAATAACTTTGCTCCACTAGCCCATTGCAATTGATATTTTGCTTTGGCATATTTAGCTGTCAATTCAGCCAATTTAGATTGGGCCTCTAACAAAGCGCGCTCTCGCTGATTAATTAAAAACAATGAACTCTCACCACTTTCAAATCTTAGTTCCTCTGCATTGCGCAACAGAGATGCATTTTGAACCAAACGTTGCTGAATTTCTATCATTTGTTCAGCAGTTAATAATTGGTTGTATGCGATTAATATTCTATTATCAATCTCTCTTTTACCTTGTTGTAATTGAAATTGATTTTGTTGAATTTTATAATTGGTGAGTTGTAGTTTTCCGCGTTCTTTTCTTAAAAAGACACTGGTATAAAATGACAAACCATATTTATAATTTCTCATAAACAATGCATCTACCTCATCTTTGCTGCCAGCAGTATAAGATTGAAAAGGAATATAATCTAAATTTAATTGGGGCTTTAAATTTTCTACTGCCAGCTTCCTATCTAATTCAGACTGCTTGAGTTTAAATTGTAACTTTAACAATTCTGGATGGGCAGTATTAGCAATCGCACTTAGCTTTTGAATGGAGTCTGCATTTATTTTTTGAATATTGGACCCAATGGGAGATGGAACGATATTAGGCAAAAGTTGCAGGGGTTGACCTTGATCATTCCATAAGAAATTAGATAAGGTTAATCCCGCATTTTGAAACACTAAAGACTGCTCCAATAACAGTGCTTCCCTTCTTTGATATTCTACCCAAGCCTCAACGCTATCAATGGGTTTCTCCTCCCCTGCCAAAATCCTTTGAACGATAAAATTAATTCTATTTTGAGCCAGTAAGAAATTTTCTTGCATTAACTTAAATTGGGCATACGATTGCTGCCAATCCCAATAAACTTTTGCCGCTTCTAATAATAATTTATTAATCTGCGAAACCTGCTCAGCTTGGTTCAAGCCTTGCAAAAGCTGTGCTTGCCTTAATTCGTTTCTTCTTTCATCTGTAATTAAACCCCTCATCAATGGCACAGAAACACCAGCATAAAACAATTGGTATTGCACATCTTTTGTTCCTCCTGTAGATTCATTAAACTTTCCAATTTCTGGGTTAACAGAAATACCACTACTTTGATCCAAACCTGCTTTAATATCTATACCCGGGAAGGTTGGGATTTTAATTTGTGGCTCAATATATTGATATGAATTTTTATCATTTGTTTGTTTGCCACGCATGTTTGCCTGCACCACAGGATCAAATGCTCCGCGGGCAGATCGCAATTCTGCTTTGGCCATATCTGGCAATAGATTAGCTGCTTTTGCTGTAGGATGAAACTTGATAACTTGATCATAAAATGCATCAAAAACCAGCACATTTGCCTCCTGTGCATGCATAGAATGCGGTTTGAACACAACTAATACAAGCAGTAAAAGTGTATTAATTCCATAAAGAATAGAGCTAGGCAATTTTTT
>CANHDN010000099.1 GCA_947459415.1 Bacteroidota bacterium | reverse complement strand
AGTTCATCGGTCATAAAAGGGGAAGGACTTTCCTCTACTAATTTTTGATGCCTGCGTTGAATAGAACAATCTCTCTCAGATAGGTGACATACTTTACCATATTGGTCTCCGGCTAATTGAATTTCTATATGTCTGGGTTCTTCTACATATTTTTCCATGTAGATTCCATCATTCCCAAATGCAGCTAATGATTCTTGTTTGGCGCTATCCCAGTTTTTTTCAAACTCTTCATCAGCCCAAATGATTCGCATTCCTCTACCTCCGCCACCTGCTGTAGCTTTAATGATAACCGGATAGCCAATAATTTTAGCTAATTCTCTGCCTTCTGCTGCATCTTTTAGTAAGCCATCTGATCCTGGAATTACGGGAACACCAGCTTTTTTCATGGTTTCTTTGGCGTTTGATTTATCGCCCATGGAGTTAATCATTTCCGGACTAGCGCCAATAAACTTTATTCCATGTTCTCTACAAACAGCAGAGAATTTTGCATTTTCAGATAAGAAACCATAGCCAGGGTGAATGGCATCAGCGTTAGTTATTTCTGCTGCAGCAATTATATTATTGATACTTAAGTATGATTGAGCAGATGGAGCTGGCCCTATGCATACGGCTTCATCTGCAAATCTCACATGCAAACTGTCTCTATCTGCAGTAGAATAAACAGCAACCGTTTTTATACCCATTTCGCGGGCAGTACGTATAATCCTTAAGGCTATTTCGCCTCTATTGGCGATGAGAATTTTTTTGAACATGTACCTGTAATTAAATAAAATCTTGAGCAAAAAACCTCAGCAGAAAACTACTTGGGTTCAACTAAGAATAATGCTTGGTCGTATTCAATAGGTGACGCATTGTCTACCAATATCTTTACAATTTTTCCAGAAACTTCAGATTCTATTTCATTAAATAGTTTCATGGCTTCTACAATACATAATACTTGTCCTACCTTAATTTCGTCGCCTACCTGCACAAAAGGTGGTTTATCTGGTGATGATGACTTGTAATAGGTGCCTATCATCGGAGATTTTATGGTGATTAAATTACTGCTTGGCTCGGTATGATGTGATTCTAACTTTTCAGTTTGAACAGGAGCTGTAACAGCGGCTGGTGCAGCTTGAACGATTGGTGCAGCTTGAACCAAAGTTGGAGCAGTTTGATGCACTACCATTGTTTTTTCATCTGTTTTTTTGATGGCTAATTTAAAATCGCCACGTTCAACTTCAACTTCAGAAACTCCAGATTCTGAAACCAACTTAATGAGTTCTTTAATTTCTTTTAATTCCATAAGGATTATTATTTATTAAAATCAAATTTATTCAAAAATATGAATTGGTTCATACCAATTATTAAAAAATATATATAAATTATTGATCAGCAGGTGAGTCGTACGCCCATTTTAAATACATGGCACCCCAAGTAAAACCTCCACCAAAAGCCGCCAATACTAAATTATCGCCTTTTTTCAATTTTTTCTCCCATTCCCACAAACACAATGGCAAGGTGCCATTGGTGGTATTTCCGTAATGATCTATATTAATCATTACTTTATCTTTATCGAGGCCCATTCTTTCTGCAGTGGCATCTATAATTCTTAAATTTGCTTGATGTGGAACCAACCATGAAATATCATCAGCTGATAAATTATTTCTTTCCATAATCTGGGCAGATACATCAGCCATTCCTTTAACAGCAAACTTAAAAACACTTTTTCCATCCTGAAAAACAAAATGTTCTCTCGCTTCAATTGTTTCATGCGTAGGTGGTTTTAAAGAACCTCCTGCTTTTTGGTGTAAGAAATGTCTTCCTGATCCATCTGATTTAAGCACAGCATCAATGATTCCATTTCCTTCCTCATTGGGTTCAAGTAAAACTGCCCCGCAACCATCTCCAAAAATGATGCAAGTGTTTCTATCGGTGTAATCAATGATAGAAGACATTTTATCACCGCCTATCACAAGAACTTTTTTATACTTACCAGATTCTATAAAACTACTCGCTGTTTGTAAGGAAAATAAAAATCCTGAACAAGCCGCCATTAAATCATATGCAAATGCATTCACTGCGCCAATTTTATCAGCTAAAATGCAGGCAGAAGAGGGGAAAATTAAATCTGGTGTAACCGTCGCAAAAATAATCAAGTCTATTTCTTCGGCACCAATTCCTCTTTTTTTAAGTAAACCATTTGCAGCCTCTACTGCCATGTCTGAGGTAGCTAAGGATGGATCTTTTAAAATATGCCTTTGTTTAATACCGGTACGTGAGGTAATCCATTCATCACTTGTATCTACCAATAATTCTAAATCTTTATTGGTTAATAAATCTGGCGGTACATAGCCATGAATGGCAGTTATAGCAGCGGTAATTTTTGTCATTATTGTGTGGGTGGAACTAAATTTTGGAAAGCATCGTGAATGATTTTTACCAAGTTTGAATCAACTACATCTTTGGCAGAAAACAACATGTTTTTAAATGCTTTTGCATTTGAAATTCCATGTCCGATAATAACAGGAGCATTTACGCCAAGAATTGGAGTTCCGCCAAAATTTTCGTAGTTAAAACTCTCTAAGTATTCGTCTTGTATTCCTCTTTTACGAATAGCAAAATACATAGATTCTAGTGCTTTCAATACCACATTTCCCGTAAAACCATCGCATACTATTACATCCACTTTGCTTGAAATAATATCTCTACCCTCTACATTACCAATAAAATTGAATTGGTTTGTATCTTCCATAATATGGTGGGCAGATACGGTCACTAGATTTCCTTTTTCTTTTTCTTCTCCAATACTTAATAAACCTACCCTAGGGTTAGCTACTTTATATACGTGTTCAAGTAAAAGTGAACCTAATATTCCAAATTGATATAATACGTCGGGTTTACAGTCTGCGTTTGCACCCACATCTAATAATAAACCAACACCTCCTTTGGCTTTAGGCACCATGGCTGTAACGCAAGGGCGAATTACGCCTTCAATGGGTTTCACAGAAAACATGGAACCAACTAGCATGGCTCCGGTATTACCAGCACTTACAAATGCATCGATTTGTTTTTTAGCTAATAAACCAAATCCAACTGAGATGCTTGAATCTTTTTTCTGTGAGATGGCTTTGGTAGGATGTTCTCCCATACCAATAACCTCTGTGGTGTGCACAAAATCAAAATTATCTAAGCTACCTCCTTGTTCTAGAAGTTGTTGTTTGGCTTGTTCACTGTCTCCAATGAGCACAATGCGAGCCGTATTCCCCATTTCTTGCTGGGCAATAATTGCACCAGCAATTGCTTCTTTCGGAGCATAATCGCCCCCCATGATATCAAAACCAATCTTCATTGAGCGGATTTTTTGCTATACAAGCAGGTGATTAAATATCTTTTTGCATCTCAGGGAAAGCTAACTTACCCTTGTAGTAGCCACCAGCAGTTACACGATGACGTAAGTGTGATTCTCCTGAAGTTGGATCTACTGATACAGTTGGATTAGCACCTTTGTAATGTGTTCTGCGCTTGTCGCGTCTTGCATTTGAGATTTTGCGTTTTGGATTAGGCATTTTATATGTCTCCTTATTTATTAATTTAGTAAATCTTTTAATTTATCCCAGCGAGGATCGGCAGTATTACTATCCTTTTCATCATCTGAGTTTTCTATTTCTTCTGTTTCAATGTGGTTTAATCTACTTAAAACCTCCTGATTACAAGGTTTAGGTTCTGGTAAATTATCACAATTTTTCTTTTGAGGTAAGGATAACATCAGGCTTTCATACAGATATTGTTTTAAATCAAATTCAATTTCTGTTCTCGCTATGTACATCAACTCTGGGTCGTCAAAATTATTGGCTTCACTCAATTTCATAATTAAGCTAAATTTTTCCGATACAGGCAAATCAATATCTTCAGCGCATGTATCACAACCAACTCTTGCAACTCCTTTAAAATCAAACTTTAAGTCGTACATCGACTCTGTTTTGAATAATTTTAAATCTACCTCAACTTTACAATACTCAATGGGGGAGAACTCAAATTCAGACAAAAATGTTTCGTCCAACATAAATTCAAATTCATTTAAACCCATTTTGAGTTTATTGAATTCAATTAGGTATGCTTTTGTTTTCGTTCCCATTTTATATAGCCGGCAAATATAAGCATTGGGGGTAAAAAACTAAATATTTTTTGAAAATAATTGGAAATCAAGTGGCTAATTTGAATTTTATATCAAATTTTGGGCAGTATTCCCCTGAGATGCCTTTTAAAAATCAATTCTAAAACGCTCCCTTTTTCCCGGATTTAATGGCAAGGGATTGCTATTAATTTCTGTAAAATTGTTTCTTCTTGCCCAAATATCTATTGCCATAAACAATGCATTTCGCATAGATTGTTCACTTGCTTCGTTTTTACCAGCTAAGCTGTAGGCAGTTCCATGATCTGGAGAGGTTCTTACAAAAGGTAAACCAGCTGTAAAGTTAACACCAGTGTCGAATGAAGAATATTTGAATGGAACTAATCCTTGGTCGTGATACATGGCTAAAATACCATCAAACTGCATTAATTGGTTCGATCCGAAAAATCCGTCGGCAGGGTAGGGGCCAAAAACAATGATTTGCTTTTCATTTTTTGCTTTTTCTACGGCTGGAATAATTAGGTCTATTTCTTCAGTGCCCAAAAGTCCATTGTCACCTGCGTGTGGGTTCAGGCCCAAGACTGCAATTCTGGGCTTCGCAATACCAAAATCTTTCTGAAGGCTATCTTTTAATAAGATGATTTTTTTGTAAATTCCTTCTACGCTTAATTTACTTGCTACTTCTTTTACTGGCACATGTCCGGTTGCCAGGGCAAGTTTCAGCTCCTCAGATGCCAATACCATTAAATGGTCTGTGCCCGCCTGTTTTGCTAAAAATTCTGTATGGCCAACAAATGGATTTTCTTGGGTATTAACGGTGTTTTTGTTGAGGGGTGCAGTAACTATGGCATCAATTTTTCCCGTTAATGCATCTTGTGTTGCCATGGCAAGTGATTTAAGTGCATATTGTCCGGCAATGCTGGTTGCCTCACCCATTTTTATTTCAGTTTCTTCTTCCCAACACACTAAAATGTTTGCCTTTTTAAGATTAACTTGATCAATGCTTTTAATAATATTTAATTGAAAATCATTGAGATTTAGCACTTTCCTCCAATAGGATATGACTTTAGGTGAACCATAAACAACAGGAACACAGTAATTTAATATGCGGTTGTCATTTAAGGTTTTAATAATAACCTCTACGGCAATACTATTTATATCGCCAATGGTAATTCCTATAATGGGTAATTTGTTCATGTTCTTATTTAAGTTAATAGAAAATTACTCGCTTAATTTTTTTACAAAATTGAATATTAATCGCACGCCAACCCCAGTGCCATTTTTACCTCTGTAACTATCAGGGGAGTTTAGGTAGGCCGGACCCGCAATATCAAAATGCATCCATGGATAATCAGTAAATTTCTCTAAAAATTTTCCAGCAGTTATTGCACCACCAATAGGTCCGCCAATATTTTTCATGTCTGCTAAATCACTTTTAATAAGCTTTGCGTAATCATCCCAAAATGGAAATTCTACTAATCTTTCATGGGTTAGGTTTCCTGTTTCAATTAAAGTTCTTTTGGTGTCATCACTCGCTGTGCCCATGAAAACAGTACCAAACGATCCAATTGCAGCAGCAGCAGCACCTGTTAATGTGGCAAAATCTAAAACCAAGCTAGGTTTATATTTCTTTGCGTAGGCTAATGCATCGCCTAATAGCATTCTGCCTTCTGCATCTGTATTTAAAACTTCAACAGTTTGTCCATCGTACATGCTTACCACATCTCCCGGTGTGTAGGCATTTTCGCCAGGTCTATTATCTGTTGCTGGAATTAGCGCAATGATGTGATAAGCTAATTTTGCTTTGGCAATGGCGCAAATAGCAGCGGCAACTGCTGCTCCACCTGCCATGTCACATTTCATGGTATCCATTGAATTAGGAGTCGGTTTTAAACTTAAGCCGCCGGTATCATATACCACACCTTTTCCAACCAAAACCAGGGGTTTTTTATTTTTAGCCAGTTTGGGTTTGTATTCTAAAATGGTAAAAGTTGGAGGAGTTTTGCTACCTTGGTTAACAGCCAATAGCCCACCCATTTTGAGTGATTCTATTTGTTTTTTGTTCAAAATTTCGCATGAAACACCCGCATCTGTGGCCATGGCTTTTATTTCTTTTGAAAAGCTTACTGCCGTTAAATACGATTGCGGTTCATTTACCCAGGTACGAGCCTTGTATACCGCATTAACTAAAATATTAAGCGATGCAATACTTGCTGTTTTTACTCCAATAAGCGCGATTTTTTCTAAGGTATTTGCTTGGCTTTTATCTGATTTGTATTTTAGAAATTGATAATTACTTAAGGCAATACCTTCTGCCATGGCAAGGGAATAATCTTCCTTAGTGCATGGATTGATGCAAATACTCTTATATTGATGTACATTGATGGAACTGCAAATTTTATTGCCTAAATGACGATAGTTTTCTAATTGCTCTGCTTCTGATTTCTTATCCCAATCAGCTGTAATTTGAATAAATGTTAATCGATTAAATTGATTAAGTACAATATAATTTTCCTTTGAAGCTATTTTTTTGCCTATGTAGGCCTGCTCTTCTTTGCTCAAGCTCCATTTCGACAATTCTTTTGCATTGCTTACAATAATAACTTGCGACTGGTCTTTTACCTGTTTAGTTTGTGCTATAATTTGTGTTGTCATGTAGATTAAATGATTATGCTTTGTGGCTCTGGTTGAGGGCACATAACGTGGCAATATTAAACTAATAAAATTAAAATATGTAAAACAAAAAGCTTGATTTAGTTTATATTATTTTGTTTAACTCATTTATTTTTTCATAAATTAGCAATTAAAGGATGCTAAAATAAACAAGGTTTGAGAATATATTTGCAACAATTTCATAAAAGCTTCAATTTTTCCAATAAAACCTTTCTATTTGCAGATTATGACACAGTTAGTAAGGGCTAAAAAATACCTAGGCCAACATTTTTTAACTGACCAGCAAATTGCAATGAATATTGTTTCATCGCTGGTTCAAGTATTTCCTGAAGGAAAGGTTTTAGAAGTGGGTCCTGGAATGGGAGTGCTTACTAAATATTTGTTGCCAGTTCAGGGTATTCAAACCTGGGCTGCCGAGGTAGATGGAGAATCTGTAGCTTATTTATTGGCAAATTATTCTAGTATAAGCGAACGTTTATTACAAAAAAGTTTTTTAGAAATTGATTTATCAACTAAGTTTCCAGATGGTATCGCTATCATTGGCAATTTTCCATATAATATTTCATCACAAATTATTTTTCATATTCTAGATCATAGGGAAGTGGTTCCTTATATGGTTGGGATGTTTCAAAAGGAAGTTGCAGAGCGCATTGGCGCAACAAAAGGCGGCAAAGAATATGGAATTATTTCTGTAATTACTCAGGCCTTTTATGATGTTGAATACTTATTTACAGTTCATGAACATGTGTTTAATCCACCACCAAAAGTTAAATCTGGTGTAATACGTTTAACTAGAAAAAAAACAAGCCTTGATTGTGATGAAATATTGTTTAGAAAAGTAGTTAAAACAGCATTTAACCAACGGAGAAAAAAGTTAAGAAATGCGATTTCCTCTCTTGGTTTATCTGATCAAGCACTTGGAGCATATGCATCCATGCGCGCAGAAGAACTTTCAGTTTCAGATTTTACATCAATTACCCACCTGTTAAAAGAGCAAGAATAATGGAAAAAATACTAGTTGATAATGCATTATTAAAGCAATTTAAAGCTTGGTTTCAAGAAGGAAATTTGGCCGAGTTACATGCTCAATTGCAGCAAATGTATCCGCAAGATATAGCTGCGGTAATAGATAGGTTGAATACAGAAGAAGCGCGGCAAGTGATGAATGCACTTGATAAGGAGGCTGTGGTGAAAGTCTTGGTTGAAACAGAACAAGATGTTAGAGAGCAGTTTTTGTCTGCCTATACCTCCTATGAAATTGCTAACGAATTTATTGAAAATATGAATAGTGACGATGCTGCTTATATTCTCAACCATTTCCCCAATCAGAAAAAAGAAGAAATAATTTCGAATCTTCAAGACATAGATTATGCAAGTAGCTTATTAGAACTGATTAGCTATGAAACAGAAACGGCCGGCAGTTTGATGGCACTAGAATTGGTGAAGGCCTATCAAGATTGGACTGTTTCAAAGTGTATTGAAGAAATCAGAATTCAGGCAGAAAATGTAGAGAGTATTTTGGTAGTTTATGTGGTAGATAAGCTAGAAAGATTGGTAGGCATTATAACGCTCAAAAATTTAATTTTGGCTGACCCAAATTCTCAAATTCACGACTTATATAACAAAGAGGTAATTTCAGTGTCCACCTCTGCTCCTGTGGAAGAGGTAGCAAATATTACAAAAAAGTATGATTTAATGGTATTACCTGTTGTAGATCCCTTGGGTAGGTTAGTAGGCAGAATTACCATTGATGATGTAGTAGACTTCATTAAAGACGAGGCCGACGAGGATTACCAACTGATGAGTGGTATTACTGAAGATGTAGACCCAACCGATAAGGTTTGGATTTTATCTCGTGCTAGGTTACCATGGTTAATTATAGGGCT